>SLFH01000161.1 GCA_007124345.1 Phycisphaerales bacterium
CCCCGCGCGGATGGACGCCTCCGAGGCGATCACCCGCACCGCGACGGGCAAGCCGATGGCCTTCCCCGAGGCGGTCGAGGCGACGCTCTTCGACACCGTCGTCGAAAAGCCCGAGAACCTCGTCGCCACAGCCCGCGAGTGGGTGCTCGCCCAGCCCAAGCCCGTCCGCGACGACGAGCCGAACCGCTGGATCGGCCGCGACGACCTGAAGGCCGGCGTCCGCAAGGCCCTCGACAGCGTCCGCTCAGAGCTCTCGGGCGACCCCGCCCAGTCCGTGCTCAAAGCGGTCGGGGCGGGCCTGGACGAGGGCTGGCGGGCCGCTCTGGCCTCAGAACGCGCGAGTCTGATCCGTCTGCGCAACGAACCGCCAGGGCGGGAGGCGATCGCCGCCTTCTTCGCCAAGTCCGGCGCAAGGCCCGCCGCGAAGGAAGCTTCGGGCAAGCGGGCCTAGGCTCGGCTCCAGCCGACACCCGACAGCACCCGAGCCGATCGCGGACACGGTGCGGAGCGGTTTCTCAGAATCAGGCATCGCCCCTAAGGTGGTGCGGTGAGTCGACACAATCAATCGCCCGCGAGCGGCACAACGCCGATGGCGGACGACACGCGGAAGGAGCGATTCCGATGGCGGACCTGAAGAACCTCAAAGGCGTCTCCGAAAAGGACCGGCGCCTGCTCGAAGACGCCGAGTCCCTCCTCGGCGCCGAGCCCACCAACATGGGCGGCGTCAAGAACATGTTCTGGGGACGCTTCCGCGAAGACCTCTACTTCCCCTACCCAGACATGAGCCAGGAGCGAGCGCAGGAGACCGCAGAGTGCGACCAGCTCCTCGCCAAGCTCGAGGAATACCTCCGCAACGAGCACCCCGCAACCCTCATCGACCAGGAGCAGGAGATCCCCGACTGGGTCATCCGCAAGCTCTTCGAGCTCGGTGTGCTCGGCATGACCATCCCCAAGGAGCAGGGAGGCCTGGGCATGGGCATCACCAGCTACAACCGCGTGCTGGAGTTGATCGGCAAGTACTGCGGCTCCACCGCCGTCGTCGTCAGCGCCCACCAGTCCATCGGCTGCAAGGCCATCATGCTCTTCGGCACCGACGAGCAGAAGCAGCGCTGGCTGCCCAAGCTCGCCACAGAGTGGCTCAGCGCCTTCTGCCTTTCTGAGCCCAATGTCGGCTGCGACGCCGGCGGGCAGGAGACCCGCTGCGAGCTCTCCGAAGACGGCGAGCACTACATCCTCAACGGCGAAAAGAAGTGGGCCACCAGCGGCGCGCTCTCGAGCATCTTCACCGTCATGGCCAAGCAGAAGATGGAAGACGGGAAGGAGCGTGTCTCCGCCCTCGTCTGCACCCCCGACATGGAGGGCGTGGACATCTTCCAGAAGAACCGCTCCAAGTGCGGCATCCGGGGCACCTGGCAGGCGCGCATCAGCTTCAAGGATGTCCGTGTGCCCAAGGCAAACCTCCTCCACAAGGAGGGCAAGGGCCTCAACGTCGCCCTCACCTGCCTCAACTACGGGCGTTGCACGCTCTCGGCCGGCATGCTCGGCGGCGCCAAGCGGGCCGCCGAGCAGGGCGCCAAGTGGGCCCAGACCCGATACCAGTTCCAGCGCCCCCTCAGCGACTTCGAGCTCGTCCGCTCCAAGATCGCCAACATGGCCGCGCTCAACTACGCCATGGAGTCGGTCCTCTACGCGACCACGGGCTTCCTCGATCGGGGCGACGAGGACATCATGCTCGAGACCGCCATCTGCAAGGTCTTCTGCTCGGAGATGGGCTGGCGCGTTGTCAACGACGCGATGCAGATCATGGGCGGCGAGTCGTACATGACCGAGAACGAGATCGAGCGCATCTTCCGCGACAGCCGCATCAACATCATCGTCGAGGGCGCAAACGAGGTCATGCAGTCCTTCGTCTTCGGCTACGGCGGCAAGCAGCTCGCCGAGAAGATGGTCGGCGTCAAGGACGCCGTCGGCTGGGACAAGGACGAGAGCTTCGGCCAGAACTTCAAGCGCATCAGCGCCGGCATGCGCAGCAAGACCATCCGCAAGGCCGCGATCCCCCTGGGCATCGAGATCTTCCTCCGCGTCCGCCCCAAGGCCCCCAGCATCACCAAGGTCGATCCCTCGCTCCGCAAGGTCGCCGCCAGGCTCGCCCGGTATGTGCGCGACCACGCCCACGAGTTCAAGCGCACCAGCGCCCGCTACGAGGAGAAGCTCCTCGCCCGCCAGATCGTCCAGGCCCGCCTCGCCGACAGCGCCATCTACCTCCACGCCTGGGCCTGCACACTCTCAAGGCTCGACGCGCAGCTCAAGGCCGGCGCCGACGGCATCGAGTTCGAACGCGACCGCGCCGCCGCCGAGCACTTCTTCGCCATCGCAGAGACAGAGATCGACAAGGTCTTCAGCGAGCTCTACCGCAACACCGACGAGACCATGCTCAAGGCCGCCGACAAGGCGATCGCCTACAACGACTCCCTCCCCAACGACCTCTTCATCATCCCCGAAAGCTCCCCCGTCGCAAAGGGCGAAGGACGCGAGGCCCGCAACGAGGGCGTCAAGCAGTTCCCCGGGGGCAGCGCCGTCAGCGCCAACCAGAAGACCGACGCCTGAGCCGCCGGGGCCCGCGGGGCTTTTTCGCGCCCCGTCCCACGCCCCGCCGACCTACACTGGGCGCGACGCGGGACCGACGCTGTCGGTCCGCGCCCTCCAGCCACGGAGCGTTCCATGCCGAAGAAAACCGTCTACAAGGCCACGATCGAGCACATCCAGATCCTCGACGAGGACGGAAAGCTCGACGCCTCGCTCGCCAAAAACACCCTGACCGACGAGGAGGTCGCCTTCCTCTTCGAGCAGATGGTCATCTGGCGACACCTCGACGAGGTCGCGTTCAAGCTCCAACGCTCCGGACGCATGGGCACCTACCCGCAGAACAAGGGCCAGGAGGCCGCCGCACTCGGCTCGGGCTTCGCCGCAAAGAAGGGCACCGACTTCCTCGTCCCCTGCTACCGCGAAAACGCGGCGCTCTTCCTCCACGGCCTCGCCCCCCACATGATCCTCCTGCACTGGATGGGGGACGAGCGGGGCAACCAGATCCCCGACAATGTTAACTGCACCCCCATCTCAATCCCCATCGGCACCCAGATGCTCCACGCCACAGGCATCGCCTGGGCCTACAAGATCCGCAAAGAGCCCCGCTGCGTCGTCACCTACTTCGGCGACGGCGCCACCAGCGAGGGCGACTTCCACGAGGCCATGAACTTCGCCTCGACGCTCGAAGTCCCCTGCGTCTTCTTCTGCCAGAACAACCAGTGGGCCATCTCCGTCCCCCGCGAGGTCCAGATGGCCTCAGAGACCGTCGCGCAGAAGGCCCTCGCCTACGGCATGCCCGGCGTCCAGGTCGACGGCAACGACATGTTCGCCGTCTTCAAGGCCACCCGCGACGCGCTCGACCGCGCCCGCAAGGGCGGCGGCCCCACCTTCATCGAAGCCGTCACCTACCGCCTCGCCGACCACACCACCGCCGACGACGCCAAGCGCTACCGCGATGTCAAGGAGGTCGAGGCCTGGACGAAGAAAGACCCGATCATCCGCCACCGCAAGTTCCTCGAGTCCAAGGGCCTCTGGTCGGACAAGAAGCACGCGGAGGTCGAGGCCAAGGCCAAGAAGATCGTCGACGAGATCATCAAAACCGCAGAGGGCATCGAGAAGCCCTCACCCGCGGACATCTTCAACTTCACCTTCGCCGAGATCCCAGAGCAGCTCAGGATCCAGCGCGACACCATGCGGACAAACTCGCTCGGCCAGGACCCATCGCAGACCGGCCTGAAACCCGAACACGCGCACACGCGTTGATCGGCCCCGAAGGCACGCGGAGGCGACCATGCTTGTCCAGCTCACAGATCACAAGGGCAACGAAGTCTGGATCAACCCGGTCCATGTCAAGATGGTCCGCCAGAAGAAGCCGGGCGTCGTCGAACTCTTCATGGCCGTGACCGCAAACTGGGGCGCCCCCACCATGCGGGCCACGGGCGAACTGCACGAGATCATCGACCGCATCAACGCCGCGATGCCCGCGGACCTCGGCGCCTACACACCGGCCCTCGAAGAGCAGCAGTCCGACGACGACCACAGCGGAGGCACCGCCGCAATCTTCGCCGGTTGAGAGACACACCAAACACACGCGGGCAGCGAAGCCCGAGCAACCGAAACCGGAGCACCACCGAGATGCCCGAACTCAACCTCGTCCAGGCGATCAACCAGGCCCTCGCGCAGGAGATGGAACGCGACGAACGCGTCGTCGTCCTCGGCGAGGATGTCGGCCTCAACGGCGGCGTCTTCCGCGTCACCGAAGGCCTGCAGGCCAAGTTCGGACGCGAACGCGTCGTCGACACCCCGCTCGCCGAGTCGGGCATCATCGGCACCTCGATCGGCCTGGCGATGGCCGGCATGCGCCCCGTCCCGGAGATCCAGTTCGAGGGATTCCTCGGCCCCGCCTACGACCAGCTCGTCAACCACGCCGCACGCTTCAGAACAAGAACTCGCGGCGCCATCACCATCCCGATGACCGTCCGCGTGCCCGTCGGCGGCGGCATCCACGCCCCCGAGCTCCACTCCGACTCGCCAGAGGCGATCTACTCGCACAGCCCGGGCCTGAAGGTCCTCATGCCCTCAACGCCCTACGACGCCAAGGGAATGCTGCTGGCCGCCATCCGCGACCCCGACCCCTGCATCTTCTTCGAGCCCAAACGCGTCTACCGCTCCTTTAAGGAGGAGGTCCCCGAGGGTGACTACGAGGTCCCCATCGGCCAGGCCAAGGTCGTCTCCGAGGGCGACGACATCACCGTCGTCACCTGGGGCGCGACCGTCTTCCAGTGCCTCGCGGCCATGGATGAGCTGCCCGACGATGTGTCCGTCGAGCTGATCGATCTGCGCACGATCTACCCCATGGACACCGACACGATCACCGAAAGCGTCCGCAAGACCGGGCGCTGCGTCGTAGTGCACGAGGCGCCGCGGACGGCGGGCATGGGCGCCGAGATCGCAACGGTCATCCAGGAGGCCTGCTTCCTGCATCTTGAGGCCCCGGTTCAGCGCGTCACCGGCTTCGACACCGTGATGCCCTACTACAAGCTCGAGCTGGAGTACCTGCCCGAGTCGCCCCGCATCGTCCAAGCCGTGCGCGAGTGCCTCGCCTACTGACCCCGACTCGCCCGAGCGTACCGGACGCGAAAGAATCAAAACCGAACGGGGGCAGCGCCATCAACGCCTCCCCCCCACGACAGCAAGACACGAGGACAACGATGGCCGGCAAAGTCTCTTCAGACCCCAATGTCTTCCTCCTCCCCGACATCGGCGAAGGCCTCCAGGAGGCCGAGGTCATCAAGTGGCTCGTCTCTGAAGGCGACGAGGTCGAGGAAAACCAGGCCCTCGCGGAGGTCCAGACCGACAAGGCCCTCACCGAGATCCCAAGCCCCCGCGCCGGCAAGATCGCCAAGCTCCACGGCGCCGACGGCGAGGTCATGAAAGTCGGCGCGCCCTTCGTCTCGTATGTCGGCGCCGGCGGCGCCGCGCCCGAGCCCAAGGCCCCGCCCGCCAAGAGCCCCGTGCAAGAAGAAGTACGCGAAGACGCGGGCACCGTCGTCGGCCAGATGTCCGGCGACCTCGCCGGCGTCAGCCGCGCCGAAGGCAAGGCCCTCGCGACCCCCGCCGTCCGCCGCCTCGCCCGCGACCTCGGCGTCGACATCGACACCGTCAAGGGCACTGGCATCGGAGGGCGCGTGACCAAGCGCGATGTCGAAGCCGCAAAGGCAGGCGCAGGCACCCAGTCCCGCGCCGCCAGCACCACGCC
>SLFH01000179.1 GCA_007124345.1 Phycisphaerales bacterium
CTCCTCGCGGCGGCGATCGGGCCGGCCTCCTCGGTGAACCCGCCTCCGGCTGGTTGATCCTGTGGGGTGTTCGTCTTTGTCACGGGGTGTTTCCTTTATCTTGTCCTGTATTGGTGCTATCCGGGCATAGGCCTGCGGCGGCCGGCAGCTCCGAGAGATCTCGCCTCAGTGCGTCGAGTTGGTCCGCGTTCGCGGTCAATAGCATCGAGAAACGCGACAGCGCCTTGGAGATCCACAGCAGCGAGGTCTGGTACTCGCCTGCCTCTGCCGCCTCAGTGGCCCGTTGATACATCTCCGGATCGAGCCACTTCGGCGTTTGTTCCGCGCTCATCGGTGCTCCGTTTCTGTCAGCCCGCGATACGGATCTGCTGCGAGCAGGCCCGGACCGTCGAGACAAGCTGGATTGGATCGAACGGTTTGCTGATGTAGCCGTTGCACCCGCACGCGAGACACTGCGCACGGTCTTCGGGCATCGCGTGGGCGGTCGCGGCGATGATGGGGGTCTGGCACCCGATGCTCCGGAGGAGCTCGGTCGCGGTGTACCCGTCCATCTTCGGCATCTGCATGTCCATCAGGATCACGTCGAACGGCGGGGGCGACATCAGCGGACCGCCGAGGCGCCCGTCGACCGTGAAGCGGCGCACTGCGTCCTCGCCGTTGGCGACGCATTCAACGACGGCGCCCGATCTGGTGAGGTAGTGTTCGAGGAGACGGACATTGTCCGGGCTGTCCTCGGCGATGAGCACCCTGAGCCCCTCGGTCGAGCGGGCGGGGTCGAGCCCGGCACGCGGAGCATCGGGGCGGGCGAGCCGGACCTGCGGGACGGGTGTGCTCAGCGGCACCGACAGCGTGAAGATGCTCCCGGCGCCCGGCGTGCTGCAGACATGGATGCTACCGCCCATCGCGTCGGCGAGGCACCTGGAGATGCCGAGGCCGAGGCCCGTTCCTCCGAACTTCCTGGTTGTCGAGCTGTCGGCCTGGCAGAACGACTCGAAGAGGATCGGCAGATGCTCGGGCTCGATCCCGATGCCCGTGTCGCTGACACTCACCATGAGCGAGCGGCAAGAGAGATCGGTGCCCGCCTCGACCGTGATGCTCACGGCGCCCTTGTCGGTGAACTTCACCGCGTTGGAGACCAGGTTGGTGACGATCTGACGCAGGCGGGTGGGATCGCCGGTAACGAACTGCGGGACATCCGGCTCGACCCGGCAGCCGATCAGCACGCCCTTCGCCCTCGCCTTCTCGGCGTAGAGGGACGCGACATCCTCCACGACGGCGCGGATGTCCACCGGGATCTGTTCCAGGGTCATCCGGCCGGCCTCGAACTTGGCGAGGTCGAGGATGTCGTTGAGCAGGTGCAGCAGGTGCCGACCCTGTCGGCGGATCAGGCCGAGGTACTCCCGGTTTGTCTCGCTCATCGCGGCGCTCTCTTCGGCGAGGAGGTCCGCGTATCCAAGGATCGCCGTCATCGGCGTCCTGATCTCGTGGCTCATGTTGGCGAGGAACTCGTTTTTGGTTCTCGTCGCGGCCTTCGCGGCCGCGACCGCCTTCTCGAGCTGGGCGTTCTTCTGTTCCAGTTCAGCCTTGGAGGTTTCGAGCGCCTCGACCAGCTTCGATTGCTCCTCGGCGGCCCACTCCAGTTCCTCTCTGTGCTGGAGCAGGTTGGCCTCGTGCGCCTTCTCCTTGCTGATGTCGAATCGGACGGCGACGAAACGATGCACCTTCCCGTCTTGATCGAAAGTGCAGCAGATGGCGGTGTCGACCCAGTACTCATGGCCGTCCTTGGCACGGTTGCAGACCTGGCCGCGCCAGACCTCCCCCCGAACAACCGTTTGGTACATCGCGCTCCAGAAGTCCTTGCCATGCCGGCCTGAACTGAGCAGGCGGTGGTTCTGCCCGATCAGTTCTTCCCTTGAGTACCCGGAGATGCGGACAAACTCGCTGTTGACGTGGACGATGTTCCCGCGGGCGTCGGTGACCGCAACGATCGCGGTCTTGTCAACCGCTGCGCACAGTGAGGCGATGTCGTCATCCAAGAGCGGGTTTGAGAGCGGCGCGGCATGCACGTCGGCCGGCGGACAGGCGTGTGAATCGTCAGGCATGGACCGATCAGTCGGACATCCAGCCGCTCGACTTTCCGCACCGAGTGTCGGCCGTTCTCGGCGTGTGGCGGTCGGTCGCGCGACCCATCGGACCGCCGATGCCTCTCAGACATCCAGCAGCGGGCCGGTCGCTCAGAATGCGAGTGCAAACACTGAGGAGTACTTGATTTTGATCGTCTCAGTATGATCGCTGCTGCTCCGCGCGTATAAACACCGATAGGCAATGGCACGAGGGTGGAGAGACGAACAAGGGATCCTGTCTATGTCGAGTCCTGATCGTCCGGGGACGTCGGGGAAAGGCGCCGTCCGGCTGACCCCTTCGCAGCTCCGCGTGCTCGAGCTGATCGCGGAAGGAAAGACGACCTCGGAGATCGCCGCCACGCTCCACCGTTCGGTACGAACCGTCGAGACGCACCGCTACCACCTCGGGAAAAAGCTCGGGGCGCGAACGCAGGTCGAGTTGGTGCTGAGGGCGCACGAACTCGGTCTTGTAGAACGCCCGGAATCGCTCCCAAAGTCGATAGGAATGTCTGTTTCTTCAGGCAGGCCCTCGCTCGCGCCGGAGCGGGTGATCGGCGCTCTTACGGTGCTCGACACCGGTTTTCATGCGGGTTCCGGGAGGGCGTCGCTCTTGTCGCTGCTGTCTCAGATGATGCTCGCGTTTGATGCCCGGGCGGCCTTTATCTGCCGGCCTCGAGATCGAGCGACGATTGCGACTTATATAATGTCTTCGTCGATCGGCTTGGGCAGGGAGACTTCGTGGCCGACGGAGCGCTGTCCTGCAACCGGGCTCGCACCCGGCGAGGTCGGCCAGTTCGCGATCGATTCCCTTCACGACACTGTTCGCGCCGGGCTTTCCAAAGCCGCCCCGAACAGTCCGTATTTAATAGCGGCACCCCTGTATCAAAGAGAAAACCCCATAGGAACACTGGCAATTGTCCGCGACCATCCGCTCGATCGGGCGGCGATGGCCGAAGCCCTCTTCCGCGCGTGTGCCGCCAGAGCGTCCGCGGAACTCGCGTACCAGATCCAGTCAGAGGAGAACCTCTGCCTTCAACGGATGCTGGAACTCCACGAGCGCACGCCCGGCCACGGGGTGTTGAGGTGGAAGCGATCGAGCGGGCAGATCGAGCTCTCAACGACGGCTGCGGCGATGCTCGGTCTGCCCCAGGGCGTGAGCACGCTGAGCGAGTCGAGCCTGCTTCAGATGGCGAACCCAAGCGGGGACATGCATCAAACGGAAAGCGTTCACGCCCGCATGCGGTCGGGGCAGGACTTTGCGGTCGAACTCGCTCCCGGCCGCCCCGGCCTCGACGACCAGCGACTGACGCTCAACGCCTCGCCGTGCTGTGCCGAACAGGCGAACTGCGGCGATTACTTGGGGACGCTGACCGACCTCGACGCGGCGACCGAAGGCTTGGCCGCGGTCAGGGCCATGGCTCACTCGGCTGTCACCCTCTGCGCCGATCCGACGGTGGTCGTCAACTTGCGGGGTGTGATCATCGCTGCGAACGCTCCTTGGCGAGAGCTTGTAGCCGAACTCGGCGTCGGGCCGCAGATCAGCTACCTCGCGGTCGCGCGCCAGATGCTCGCGGAAGAAGCGTTCGGCGCTCTCACCGAACAGATCAAAGGACTCACGACAGCAGCGCCAGGCAGCTTGCACACCCTTGACGCCGAGGTCTACCCGGACGGTTCGGCCCCGCTCCGGATCGAGGTTATAGCCGGCGGCGCCAGCAGAACCGCCGTTATCCGCCACATCCCGGACAACTCGAACGGGACCGGCGAGCACTCCCGGCGCGTCAGCGCAGAAGGCGATTGGCCCGCCGATTCAATCGGGTGGGTCTTCGAGCGATCTTCCGACCTCATGTGCTTGTGCCGCCTCGACGGCGTGCTGCTACGGGCCAACAGGACCATGTGCTGCGCCCTGGGCCGCGAACCAACCGAACTGGATAGCCAGCCCTTCATCGGGCTGTTCGCCGATGAGGAGTCCGCACGCGTGCAGGAGTTCGTGGCCCGCCTGGCCTCCGGCGAGACGCTCGACAGAGTGAGCGTTCGCATGAAGCACTCCAGCGGCAGCGAGAGGGTGATCGAGTGGTCGTGCACGCCTCCTCTGCCCGGAGCCGACACCTTCATGCCCATCGGTCGCGATGTCACCGCGAGGCACGAAGCGATCCGCTCGCTGCTGAGCGGCTGAGCTGTTCTGGAGGTCGCATCGCCAGACCCGATGCCTCCACAGAGGACGCGCAACCCGACCAGATACGGCGATCGGCGTTGTCGCCGCCGATTTCGCTTTCGCGAATCGCCGCCAAGTGTTGCGCAACGCCCTCCGCTTCGATGCATCTGGGGCTGCCCAGCAGAGCGCCTGAACAGCGGTTTCGAGTACGCCTCGCACCCGCTCGCGCCGCTTGCAGCCGACGCCCTTGGCGGCCGAAGAGGCGTCGACTGTGCGGTCGTACGGACCGCTCTTGACCGATTGGTGATCGGGCCTCAGAGACAGCGCAGGGCTGTTCTGAGTGAGTCTCGGCGCTCCGATTCATCACGTCCAAAGCAGCGGGGAGGGGTGATTCATCGCAGCGGGAACGGTGCATTACGGCCTTACTATCTGACGGAGTTCTGTCTAAAGCCCGTTGTCGCTGCGACACCATCTCCGTGCTTGCCGCTCAGCGGGACCAGGCTCGACCGCCGACCCGACCTCGCAAGCTCGCCTCAGAACAGCTCCTGCAGCGGCTCGATCAGGTTCGGGTCGTTGTTGCCGACGCTGTTGACTCGGGGGCTGACTTTATCGGCGGTCAGGACGCCGTCGGGGGCCGGGCGGAGGAGGGTTTGAGCCTCTTGTTGCGGCGTTGCGGGGTCGCACCAAGCCTTCACCGACTCGGGCTCCAGGATCGCGCGTCTACTGCGAACCCCTTCATCATCCACCACTGATCCCGCTTCAATAGCTGACTCTTTCCAGCGTGATGGCGCTACGACTCGGTCAGCACATCGAGGTAGGCGTGGTAGGCGTAGACGCGGTCGCGTTGCTTGCCGGTGGTCTCGCGGAGCACGCCGAGGTCCGTGAGCAGTTCGATCCCCTTGCGAGCCGGCGGCGCGGTGATGCCCAGCAGCTCACTGGCCCGCGGGGCGGTCAGGACCGGGTTCGAGGGCAGCAGCTCGAGAAGCTGAACGGCGGTGATGGTCGCTCGCTCGTGACGGACGACCCGATCGCGGTCCCGCCCCATGAGCGTGTGGATGGCCTGCGCGATGCGCACGCCGTCGTCGGCCGCTTCGGTGACGCATTCGAGGAAGAACGCGGTCCAGCCCTCCCAGTCGCCCCCGATGCGCACGGTCGCGAGGCGGGCGTAGTACTCCTGCTGGCGGCGCTTGAACGCAACGCTGAGGTAGAGCAGCGGCTGGTCGAGCAGGCCCAAGTGCTCCACCAGCAGCGTGATCAGCATGCGGCCGATGCGGCCGTTGCCGTCGAGGAACGGGTGGATCGTCTCGAACTGCACGTGCGCGAGCCCGGCCTTGACCAAGGGCGGCAGCGGGTCGTCCGATTGGATCCACTTCTCCATCGCGGCCAGAGCCGGCGCGACCTCCTCGTGAGGCGGCGGCACGAAGCGGGCATTGCCGGGGCGGCTCCCGCCGATCCAGTTCTGGCTGCGGCGGATCTCGCCCGGGAGCTTGTCCTCGCCGCGGACGCCGCGCATCAGAATGCGGTGCACATCGCACAGCAGCCGCGTGCTCAGCGGCAGTCCCGA
>SLFH01000285.1 GCA_007124345.1 Phycisphaerales bacterium
ATTTACCTTCCCCAGGAAACCTTGCGCTTTCGGCGTGAAGGATTCTCACCTTCATTATCGTTACTCAAGCCCGCATATTCACTTCCTGACGCTCCACCAACCGTTCCCGGATGGCTTCGACGCTGACAGGAACGCTCGCCTACCACACTTACAGTGTCCGCAGCTTCGGCTCCATGCTTATTCCCGATTATTATCGGCGCCGGGATCCTCGACCAGTGAGCTATTACGCACTCTTTAAATGATGGCTGCTTCTAAGCCAACATCCTGGCTGTCACGGCATCCCGACTTCCTTTCGAACTGAGCATGGATCAGGGGCCTTAGCTGGCGGTCTGGGTTGTTTCCCTTTTGTCCGCGGATATTGTCACTCGCGGGCTATCTCCCAGAACTCGGCCGCTGGTATTCGGAGTTTGGTTGGGTGGGGTACCCGGGTAGGGCCCACCACCCATCCAGTCGCTCTACCCCCAGCGGTTGCACTCTGAGGCTAACCCTAAAGTTATTTCGGCGAGAACAAGCTATCTCCCGGTTTGATTAGACTTTTACTCCTCCCCACAGGTCATCCCATATCTTTTCAACGATAACGGGTTCGGGCCTCCAGAGGGTCTTACCCCTCCTTCACCCTGCCCATGGGTAGATCACACGGGTTTCGTGTCTAGCCCCAGCGACTTGACGCCCTATTCAGACTCGCTTTCGCTTCGCCTCCGGCCCGGTAGGCCTTAGGCTCGCCACTGAGACTAACTCGCGGGCTCATTATGCAAAAAGCACGCCGTCACCCTTCCGAAGAAGAGCTCCGACCGCTTGTAAGCACACGGTTTCAGGTACTCTTTCACACCCCTCATCGGGGTTCTTTTCATCGTTCAATCACTTTACTGATTCGCTATCGGTCGTCAGGTAGTACTTAGCCTTGGAGGGTGGACCCCCCATGTTCAGTCCGGGTTTCACGAGCCCGAACCTACTCGAGGGCTTAACGACCAACTACAGGACTGTCACCTTCTTTGGTCGCGCTTTCCAGCGCATTCGTTTGGTCTAATCCGCTTTCGCTCGCCGCTACTTACGGAGTCGCGGTTGCTTTCCTTTCCTCCGGGTACTTAGATGTTTCAGTTCCCCGGGTTCGCTTCCTGCACCTATGCATTCAGTACAGGATGGCCTTACGGCCGGGTTTCCCCATTCGGAAATCCTAAGATCACAGCTCGGTTACCAGCTCCCTTAGGCTTATCGCAGGTTCCCACGTCCTTCATCGCCTCCTGACGCCAAGACATCCACCGTGTGCCCTTGGTCGCTTGAAGACACCCACCGGACGCCGAAGCCTCCGATCGATGTCCCAAACGCCAGTATCGCCACGCTTGAGAGACTCGGCATACTCACCCCCGCCCGAAAGACCCGGTCTCGGTAGACCGAAGTGCGGCCCGGCGGCTCTGCCGGTGCCCGCACGCAGCGGGGGTGAAATGCTCTCGTCAACTTCCGGTTGTCAAGGTTCTCGGCCGGGCTCTCACCCGGCCCACCGGGCGGACCCGGTCGGCCTGTTTCACGAGGCGGCGGGATGCTAACCGTCACCGCCGCAGGGTCAAGCCTCCGGCGCATTTCCGCTTAAAAAATCACGCCCCAAGGCCACGCCCGAGCAAGGCCCACCACCCCCGCTTGCCCCACCAACTCCCGATCGCCGGCGGCTCATCCCCCCGAACGAAAAGCCCCCGCCGCACTTGGCGACGGGGGCGAATCTTCTGATGCTGCTGGGAGGCTGCTGAACCGATGCTGAGAGGCTCCCGGGGTGTGGCGAAGGGCTCAGCCGCCGCCGGCGCTGCCGCCGCCCCCGCCGGTCTCCCTGGGCTGGCGCACGGGCCTGCGATCAGGCTCGGGCTCGGGCTCGGGTTCCGGCTCGGGCTCTTCGACGCGGCCCTGGGTCCTCCCGAGCTCCGCAGAGTCGCGCAGACGCCGGTAGAGCCCGCTGGCGGTGTCTCTCCCGACGACGCGTACGACGATCCTGCCGTCGGCGTCGCGGAAGTAGGCCTGGAGCCGTCGGTCGGCGCCCGCGCCGCTGCCGGGGCTTCCAGCGACATCCAGAAGCATCGTGTCGAGCACGAAGGGCAGGCTGGACGGGCCGGGCTCGGCGTTGGGCGGGAGCTCGCCATCGGGGAGGACGGCCGGACCATCCTGGCCCGGGGGCTCGAAGCCGCCGGGCCGGCGTCCGGGATCCCGCGCACTCTCGGGCTCGATCGCTTCCAGGTCGAAAATCGGCATGGCGTTGGGTTCGGGCAGCTCGTACGAGCCGGCGATGCGGTCGCCAGGCTGGATGCTCAGGCGTGCGCGACGCCAATAGCCGTAGTAGAACCCGAACACCTCGACCTGGGCGCTGGGCCCGGCGCCGAGCTGGTCGCCCTCGGTGGCGCTGTTGACGAAGAAGTAGGCCCGGCGGTCGACCTGGACCGGCCGCGACCACGACGACCAGCGGCCCGGGAGCTCGTGCTGGGTCGCCAGCGGACGCTGGTCCTCGTGCAGCCTGGCCCGCTGGCCGAAGAGCGGGTTGTTGATCACCACACGCATGCGGTAGATGTACGACCGCCCGGGCTCGACATCGAGGTCGTGGACCCACGCCTTGGCGTCGGCGTTGTCGAGCAGGAGCGCGTCGGCGGCGGAGAGCTGGGCGGGCCGGACGGGCAAGGCTCGGCCCCGCTCGTCGACATGGAAGTCGCGCTCCATCTCGATGATGATCCGCTGCTCCTGCACCTGGAGGCTCTGGAGGCGTTCTTCGAGCGTGCGCCGGCGTTCCTGATCGGCCTGGCCTCCCACGCGGGGCGCGGTGCGCTGGGCCTCAAGATCGCGCTCGGTCCGGCGGATGTTGTCGCGGACGGTTTCGAGCTCGCGGACACGACGCTGGATCTGGCTGGCGTTCTGCTCGATCGACGCGAGGAGTTCGAAGCCGCTGGGCGGCATCCAGGGCTCACCCGAGGCGGCGCGGAAGAAGTTCGGACGCATGATCCGGCCGGCGAGGGCTTCGGCGTCGCGGATGCGTTCCTGGTGCTCCTCGGCGCCGAGGGTGCGCTCGCCCACCGGCTCGATCGGGGCCTCACGCCCCGGCAGGTGACCGATGGAGACGAGGTTGATCGGCTCGCCGTTCTCGTCGAGCCCGTCGGCCCGCTCGACCTCCACGCGGAGGACGGCGATGTTGTCGTCCCACCACTCGCGAGGGACGGCGGCGGTCTCGGGGTTCTCCGGGTCCGGGTCGGTCCTGAACATCTCGCGGAGTTCGAGCCCGCTGAACGAGCCCTCGACGGTGACGGCGAAGATGTCGAACGGCTGACCTTCGCCGACATGCGAAGCCAGGTCCCGGTTGGTCACGATCTCCCGCGGATGGAGCGTGAAGGGGAACGACACACCCCGGACCGCTCTGGGCGCCGGCACATCGACCGGGAAGCGGAAGACACCATCGCCAAGGACAATCGCGTCCTCGATCTGCGAGCCCGCGACGGCGCCGGGCCCTCTCGCCCGTCCGAGCGAGGCGATCTGGGTCGTCGGCCCCGCGGGGGTCGCGACGGCCTCATCCCAGGCGCGGCTCAGGCTGACCGCCGGACGCTCGGGCAGCTCGGGCTCGGGGTTGTTCATCCCCCCCACGAGCGTTCTGGCCCTGTCCTGCAGAGGTGTGTACGCGCGGTCGGGCGTGTACCGGTTGCGGTCGAGCTCGACCTGCGTCGGCCCGCCCAGGAACTGGAACGCCAGCACGAGCAGGAGGACAAGCGCGACCACGCCGAGCACGACCTTCTCGACATGCTGTTCGATTACATTGATGCCTTTGCGGCGCATCGCTCAGCCCTCACCGTCTTGGATACCCATTAACCGCTTGAAGTCGGAGGGCATAAGCCCGCGCGTCCACGCGCGGAGCCACGCCGTCTCGATCGTCATCGTCGCCCGGATCACATGCCCGGGCCCGTAGTAGAAGCCCTGGTTCAGGTCCTCCCAGACATCAACAGAGCTGAGCTGGAGGTCCGAGACGGCCATGAAGTTTCTGCGCCGGAACCCCTCGATGATCTCGGGGATCCGCGACGAATCGACCACCATGCTGATCGTCACCGGGCGGATGTCGTAACGCGGATTGCTGGCACGCCCGGTCAGCGTGTTGGTCGCGTCCGGGTCGCGCTGCACGACGCCGTTGACTTCCTGAAGCTGCACGCCCGTCGTTTCGCCGGGCTCTTCCAGTCCGAAGCCGCCCCGCTCGCGCTGCGGCTGGTTGACCGGCAGCGGCTCGAGCTGGATCGACACGATCCTCTTGATCGGCGATTCATCGATGCTCAAACGCCGGCCCGTTTCGCTGGTGTTGATCCGTGTGATCGCCGCGGTGATCTCGCTGAGCACCCAGAAGTCGAACTGGTAGCCGAAGAGGACCGCCGGGCGGGGCGGCGTCTGCATCGAGGCGCTCGAAGGCAGGCCCGCCGCTCTGGCCGCACGCAGGAGCAGGTCCGGCTCGGCGTAGAAACTCAGGCGTCGGGCGGTCTGGGCGTAGCGGGCGATCCTCGCGTCGCGGAGGCGTTGCTCGAGCCGGCGCCGATCCTCAACGGTCAACTGCCCCCCGCCGCCCTCGCGTTCGATGTCGGCGAGAAACTCAGAACGCTCACGCCGCAACGCCTCGGCGACCCGCTCGGGGGCTGGCGGCATGCCCGCGCGTGCCTCTTCGAGCATCGTGATGTACAGCGACGGGCGACCGTCGGCCCCGCCCGAACCGACCAGAAGGCGAAGCAGGTCGTAAGGGCGGACCTGGCGGTCGACATCGCTTGCAGGAGCGGGGAAGAGGCCGCCGACGAGGGGCTCGTACCCCTTGCGGTTGAACTCGATGCCCTGCTCGGTGACCGCAGCGACATCGGCCATGCGCTCGCGCAGCGCCTCGCGGAACCACGCGGTGCGACGCTCGTTGGGCAGCGCCTGCACAGTGACGGCCTCGACGCCCGGCCCCGCTGCGGGGAGCGTGTACGAGACCTCCAGCCCGGCCAGCCGACGCTGCGCCTGGCTGATGGTGTTCTGCTGTTCCTCCTGGAACGACCTGAGCATCCCGGAGCTGATCACGTAGGCCACAGGCAGCACGACCACGATCACCACGCAGGAGATCACGATCACGATGTGGCCCTTCACCCAGTCGAGTACTTTTTTCACCGTCATTGCCTCACATGGCCCGCCGCGCCCGGAGCGCGGCGGGGTTGATCACGCGCCACCGAAGGGGTCGGTCTCGCCCGCTTCTGCTTCTTCGTCGCCAAGCACCAGCACGAACTGCACCACGGCGCGAGAACGCCCGATCCTCGCCTCGCCCGGGGGCGGCGTCAGGGGGGCGATCTGCGCCGGAGAGTCGCCGGCGCCGCCGACGGGAGAACCCTCGCCGACACCGCCGCCGGAACCGACACCGGTTCCCTCGCCGGCGCCGGCCGGCCCGCGCCCGAGTTCACGGAGCGGGTCTTCCTCACGGGGGGGTGTCCTGGCCTGGGCGACCTCGATCTGGCGGATCGAGCCGGTCTGCACGACCCAGTCGGCGTCGGACCAGATTCTGTATGGACGGCCCTCGCGTCGCTCATGCTCGCGGAGCCAGCGGAGCACGCCCTCGACCACGACCCGCCTGGGGTCCTCGTGGTCGGTGGCGATCTGCAACTGGACGATCACGCGGCGTTTGTCGGTGTGGGGCTCTTCGGGGGCTTCGGGCTCGCCGAGGCCGGGCTCTTCCCGTCCGGCGCCGCCGCGGCGGCCGCGATCTGCCGTGGGCGCCGCCGTCAGGAAGCCGGAGACACGAAGATTCGTGCGGACGAAGTTGGTCTCCATGCCAACGAGCTCGAAGGCGGTCTGGTCCTCGCTCACGCTCGGGCCGAACCTACCGGCTCGCACCTGCGAGTCGATCTGATTGACCAACTCGCCGACGTCGGTCATCAGGTGCTGGAAGACGCCCTTGTCGTCCAGCAGTGCGATGATGTTGGCCGCCGTGTAGTCCGGCTCGGCGCCGCCGAGCACCTGGGCCTCCTGGGCCCGGCCGGTGAGATCCTGGGCCCGCGAGGCGGCCTCCTGGATCGCCGCCGGCGGGCGGAGATTCCCGTACGCGTTGCTGTCGATGAACCAGCGCGAGAACATCGCGGCGCTCGCGAAGACGGCCAGCCCGGCGGCGAGGCCGAAGTACGGCACCTTCTTCTTCCACATCGCCTCGCGGATGTTCGCGACCGGAATCAGGTTCGCCTCGATCGTCTCGTAGCCCAGGCCCTGCAGCGCCAACCCGTAGGCGGTCGTCAGGCGCAGGGCGTTCTGCTCGAGCTCGTCCTTGCGTTCTTTCTGATCGCCCGCGAGGGTCGCCCTCTTGAACTCTTCGAGGCGGTAGACCTCCACGCCGAGCTGCTGCTTGAGGAACTTGCGCAGGCCGGGGAGCTGGAAGGTCGCGCCGATGCCGATCAGGCGCGTCAGATTCACATCGGAGTGGCGTGACTGGTACGAGCCGACGGACCGCTGCACTTCCTGGGCGAGGTCGGTGAAGACGCCGCGCATCGCCTGGAAGACATGCTTGGCGTGCTTGGTCTGGTCCGCCTCGCGCTTGAGGCGTTCGGCCTTGGGGTACCCGAGCTTGAACTGGTTGACCAGGGCCTCGGTGAAGTCGTGCCCGCCGATCTGGAAGGTGCGGACCCAGACCCGCCCGCTCTCGGCGATGATCAGGTCCGTCGAGGTCGTCCCGATGTCGAGGATGATCGTGCCGGGCGTGCGCTCGGTGAATTGCAGGTCGTACGCCAGGGCGTTGTAGACCGCGACCGGGCTGAGGTTCACCACATCGGGCGTCAGCCCGACATCGGCGAGCATCTGGAGCTGCGCGGCGATCCTCGCCTTGGGGATGGCGAAAATTCCGACCTCGACATCTGGAGAGTCGGGGCTCTGGAAAGTCTGATAATCCCACTCGACCTCTTCCAGCGGGAAGGGGATCTGCTGGGCCGCCTCGAACTTCACGATGTCGGGCACCTTCTTGGGCTCGACGGGCGGAAGCTTGGCAAAGCGGGCCAAAGCCGCGTGCCCCGGGACGCTGCAGGCGATGGTCGCCTTGCTCAGGTCGTACTGGGCCGCGAGCGTGCCGAGGGCGACGCGCATGGCGTCGTCTTGGTCAAGCCCGGGCGTTGAGAGCACCTTTGCGTGGGGAATCACCGCGAAATCGGTGATCACCGGTTCGCCGTTCTGGATCTCAAGCCGCAGCGCCTTGATCGCGCCGGCGCCAGCCTCGATGCCCCAGCACACATTGGATGAAGCCATTCGTTCCGCCTCTGCGTGTGTCGTTCAGCCTCGGATCATTCCGGTCGGTTCCCGGCCCGTTCCTGGGCGATGGGCCCGATGGTACCGGTCTCACCCCGTCCCCGCACAACGCCCCGGGGCGATGCCCCCAGCAAAGTCTTTGAGATGCGCCAATCACGCACTCTCGCCCGCGTCGCTGCGGCCCGGCCCACCTACCAGTACGCCCCCCGACCGCGCAGGTTCCCTGCCGGCCCGCCCCACAGAAAGAGCCTAGCAGAACCGGGCGTAACCCGTGCGCCGTCGCCCGATCAGGCCTCTCCGGAGCCGTCGCCCCCGTCGCCTTCGCTCTCCATCGCTTTCGCGTCGAGGCGATCGCTCAGGAGCGTCAGCCCGATCGCGACCACCACACCCGCGCCGAGCAGCCAGAGCCGGTCGGGCGGGACGCGGAGCGCCAGCCATCCCTGCGGGAGTGAGTACGAGGCCGCGTGGTACCCGACGAGCACCAGAGAAAGCCCGATCACCAGCCTCGCCGGTTCCGAGAGCCGGTGCGGGTCGTCGGGATCGTTCCTGCGTCCCCACAGCAGCAGCACGCCGCCCACGATGCACAACGTGGCAGCGACCAGCCCCCCGACCGTCCAGACAGTCCAGACCACGGGATATCAGTGAAGGACCATGGCCGCGTTGGAGACCATGCTCATGCCCTGCTGGTCGATCGCGGCCCCGTACTTGAGCAGGTCGACCTTCTCCGGGTCGACGGCCCGCATCGCGGCGACCATGTTGCCCGTCGAGCACCAGCGCGTCGGGTTCTGACGCCAGGCCATCGAGGCGATCAGGTCGTCGGCCTTCTTCTCCATATAGAGCTCGAGCAGCTCGCGATCGGTCTGGATGACCTGGTTGCGGAAGCCCTCGGCCTGCTGGGCCGCGTCGCCCTCGCCCATCAGGGGCTGCTGGTCGCCGAAGGCCGGGCCGACATGGCTCAGATCCGCCGAGCTGACCACCAGCGTCCGGCCGGGCAGGCCCGCCAGCGCCGAACGGAGGGCCTCGACGAAGGGCTCGAAGGCGAGCCCGTTGCCGTCGTACGACTCGCCGTTGTTGACCGCCGGATCGTGCACGAGCACGCCGAGGACCTTGGGGAAGTTGCCCTCATCGTCCTGGCCGAAGACATGCTGGATCCAGGGGATCTGCAGCTCGATCGAGTGCTCCTGCTCGTGGTCGTAGCGGTCCTTGAGGAATCGCTGCCCCTGCTCCTCGCCCAGCGAAGCGAGGATCAGATCGAGGGCCTGGCGGTCGAGCTCGCAGGCGCCCAGCGGAGTTCGGTATCCCTTGTCGCACCCGCAGACGCCCGACGCCTGGCCGAAGTGGTTGGTGCCGAGGATGATGACCCGGTCGGGCCTGTCGACGACACGGAGCCGCCCCCAGACCGACGCGTAGTTGATCCAGCCCCGCCCGTAATCGACATGCGGCGCGACGATCGCCTTGGGCAGGGCGTCGAGGCTCGGGTTGTCCTCGTCCTTCAGGGCCTCGGCGATGTACTTGTCGAGCGTCTCGCGGAGACGCTCGGGGCCTTCGCGTTCCTTCTGTTCGTCGCTGACCTGGGCGCCCTCGCCGGCGGCTGCGATCACGAGCTGATCGGCGAACGCCGCGCTCGACGCTGGCGGCAGGAGATCCGAGCTGTCGAAATCGACCCGCACCTTCTCTTGCAGGGCGTCGAAGTTGGGTCCGAAAAGCAGGGCCGCGTCGTCGAGTTGGGCGACGAGGTGCTCAAGGAAATCGCGTGTGAGCCCGCGACCGACCTCGGTGACGATCTGGTCGATGGTGCGGCTGCCGTCCATCATCGGCAGGATCACCTGGGCCGCAGGGAGCGTCGCCACGACCTTGTCGGAGATCTGGCGCGCGTCCGCGAGGCCGAGGAGCACGGCCTGCTGGCCCTGCTGGTTCTGGGCCTGGAGGGGGAACCCTCGCACCGGGCGGAGACGGGGCTTCTGCTGGTGGGGCGCCGAAGGATTGAACTTGACCTGAGGCTGTTCCGGCGACGGCTGCTGGGGCTGATCTGTCATAGGAACTGACTGTAGGTGCCAGTCTCGGTCCGCCCAGCATTGCCGCGCGGATCCCGCTTGAATCGTTGTGCGGACGGTCTATCGTTGCGGTCCGCCGGCGGCCGGACCTCCGATCGCCCGCCGCCAGCAAGGAGACCCCGCGATGGACCAGAGCCCATTCGACTCGATCAAGCCCGGCGAGAACATCCGCGTGACCATCGAGAGCGAGCCCAAGGTCCAGGACCGGGCCGACACCATCGCCCGTCTCATGCGCCGCGATCCCGACCACGCTCGCGCCCTCCGCAAAGGGCACGAGACGCGGGCCCGCAACCCCCGCACCAAGATCCGCGGCGGGCGCGTCTGGCACATCCGGCCCAAGCCCGCCAAGGTCGTCCGCGTCCGCAAGGGTGAGTCGTGGAACATGACCTACACCCACGACCTCCGCGACGACTTCCGCTCCGTCGAGAGCTTCCTCAAGGTCGAGAAGGCCTGACCGCCCCTGGGACCATCGCCCCCGCGGGCGATCGCGTTCTAGGATCGGCCATGCAGACGAACTCCAGACACCACAAGCGCCGGGCGGCAAGCCGTCCGGCGTTGTTGTTTTCCATCGCGATGCTCCCGGCGCTGCTCGCTTGCTGCTCGGAGCAACCCGGGCGGAGCGCAGAACGCCCCACCGCCGAGGCCGTCTTCGCGGGCGAGCCAGATGCGGTCTACAGCACCCGTGGCCGGGTGCAGGCCCTGCCGACAGACCCTGATTCCGACAAACTCGTGATTCTCCACGAGCCGATCGACGAGTTCCGCGACCGCTCGGGCGAAGAGGTCGGTATGAACGCCCACGCGATGGAGTTTCCCGCGATCGCGCCAGGCGTCTCGCTCGACGGCGTCTTTCCGGGCGACGCGGTCCGGTTCTCATTCGAGGTCTTTTGGCCAGAGGGCGGCCCCCCGCTCTGGCGCGTCAGCGAGCTGGCGAAGATCAGCCCGGCGACGCCGATGCTGCTCGACGGCGTTGCGAGGCCGCGCTGGCTCGCCCGCCTTCCCGAAGTCCGCGAGGGCGCGACTCGGTACATCACCCGAGGCCAGGTCGTCACCCTGCCCGACGCGCGCAACGACCTGGTGATCTTCCACGAACCGATCCCAAGCTTCCGCGACGCTTCGGGCGAAGAGGTCGGGATGGAGGCGCACGCGATGCCATTCCCGAGCGTCGCGTCCGGAGTTTCGCTGCGAGGGATCGAGCCGGGAATCGCGGTCGAGTTCGCGTTCGATGTGAGCTATGACAGCGAGGGCGCGCCGAGCTACCCCGTCGTGGGAATCCGGCGCCTCGTTCCCGGCGTCGAGCTTCAGATCGATCCCGGCGGGGGTTAAGCCCTACTCGAAATCTTTGTTGTTGCGGATATCAGCGCGTCGGCTTTCCCGACGGCTGATCTCAAAAAAAACCCCGGCGCATACGGGAGTACCGTAGTGCGCCGGGTCTCGTGGGGGCTTGTTGTGGCCGGGCGTTGAACGCTCGACGGGTACCGATTCGGCGATCGCGAAGCGATGGTTCCGAGACGGAGAAAAATTTTGTGCGAACCCGCCGGCGATGGCAAAACGGCCCGCGGGATCAGCCCATCTCGTCGACGACCATGCGGAGATCCGCCCAGACCTTGGCCCGGTTCTCGGTGGTGTACTGGCGGAGCAGGAAGGCGGGGTGGTAGGTCGGCATCACGCGGACCTTGTGCCCGACTCCGCCCAGGGGCGAGATGACTGCCGCCAGGTTCGGGGGCAGGGCCTCGGGAACGGCGAACTCGTGCCAACGGCCGCGGAGGCGGCCCATCGCCTCGGTGCTGTCCAAGAGCAGCCTGGTCGAGGGGAGGCCCAGCGTCACGATGAACTCCGGACGGATCGCTCCGATCTGAGCGTACAGGTACGGCGCGCACAGACGCGACTCCTCAGTGGTGGGCGTTGCGTTGTTGGGAGGGCGGGTCTTGAGTACATTGGCGATGTAGACCTCCTCCCGCTTGAGCCCCATCGCCTCGATCATCTTGTCGAGCAGTTGTCCGGCCCGTCCGACGAAGGGGCGGCCGGTCTTGTCTTCCTCTGCGCCCGGGGCCTCGCCCACGAACATCAGGCGGGCCGAGGCAGAGCCCTCGCCGAAGACGATGTTCTGGAACTCCGTCACGAACGACGCGTGGGGCGTGTCGAGCTCGTACAGCTCGCGGATCTGCTGCAGGGCGGCCGCGGGGTCGCCCGAGGCGTCGGCCCTTCCCGATGCGGTTCGCTTGGCGGTCTTGCTCGGCACGGCTGGGGTCTCCCCGGCGATCACCGGCGGCTCGGGTTCGATTGACGGAGCCGCGCTGATCTCGCTGGATACGGACAGGCTCGCGGCTGCAACGCCCCGCCCGATGGGGATGAAGTCCACGCCGAAGAGACGCGTGGTGTGCGCATGCTGGCGGAGCACGGCGGCGAGCTTCGGATCCTGACTCTGCATCTGGCTTTGCATCTGGTCCTGCCTCGGGCCAGACTGTAGCGGACGCGGGCTCTCGGGTTCACGATCGGGCGATCTCGGCGATCGCTCTGCAGCAGGCGTCGATCTCTTCGGGCGTGGTCTCCGGGCCGGGGCTGATGCGGAGGGCGCCGCCCGGCTCGGCCGTGCCCATCGCGGCGTGCGCCCAGGGCGCGCAGTGGAGCCCGGCTCTGACGACGATCCCGAACGAAGCGTCGAGCACGCCCGCGAGGTCGGAAGGGTTCCAGCCATCGAGGGTCATCGAGAGCACGCCGACGGAACGGGCGGGGTCTTGCGGCGAGTAGAGGCGCAGGCCCGGAACAGTCTTCAGCCTCTCGCGGGCACGCGCGATCATCGCCCGCTCCTGGCCGATCGCACCCGGCGACAACGCTCGGAGGGCTTGGAGGAGGCCGGCCATGGCGGGAAGGTTGCGCGTGCCGGGTTCGAAGCGCTCGGGCAGACGGGGCGGGAGCTCGTCGTCGCCGCCGACGCCTCCGGTCCCGCCGGCGATGAGCGGCTGGAGCGGCTGGACGTCGTGGTCGGCGCCCGAGTCGAACGCTCGCGGCCCGGCATAAAGCACGCCGACGCCGGGCGGGCCACGCAGCGCCTTGTGGCTGCCGAAGGCGCACAGATCGATGCACGAAGCCTCGACCTCGATGGGCAGGAGCCCGGCGGACTGGGCCGCGTCGGCGAGCAGGAGCGTGGGGAGCCCACGCTCCCGGATCGCTCGCCCGACTTCGGCGACGGGCTGCAGCGTGCCGAAGGCGTTGGAGGCGCAGGTGAGGACCGCCATGGTCGTGCGCTCATCGATGCGTTCTATGAAACGCTGCGCGTCGATCACGCCCTCGGGGTCGGGGGGGACGATGTCGAGTTCGATGAGCCCTCGGAGCCGGAGTCTGGCGAGGGGCCGCGCTGCCGCGTTGTGTTCAAGAGCCGACGCAACCACGCGGGGGCGCGGTCCGGTCCGGCCGGGCGGGACCATGACACCGAGGATTGCGGTGTTGATCGCCTCGGTCGCGCTGGATGCGAGGAGCACGCGCTCGGGCTCGGTTGAACCGAGCAGCCTCGCGAGTTGGAGGCGGAGGGTCTCGACGATCTCTGCAGCGCGGCTGTGTGCGCCCGACAAGCCCCGTCCGGGGCTAACACCGATCGATCCGATGGCGTCTGCGACCGCGTCGGCGACGCCCGGCGCTTTGGGGAACGAGGTCGAGGCGTTGTCGAGATAGATCGTCGGCGTCTGGGGCATAGAGGCGGGGACGGGCCCCTTGGGTCAATCGCCCTCGGGGTCCTGCTCCGGATCGCGCTCGGGGTCTTGCTGGAGGTCAGCTTCCGGATCGGGCGTGGCCAAGTCCTCGCGGTCGCGCGGGGCCGAGCCGGTGCCCGCGGGCGGGGTGCCGCGTTCGACGGTCGGGGTGGGGCTGCCGATCAGGTCGGGCAGCACGGCGCCGGCGAGCCCCCCAACCACGAGACCGATCAGCAGCCCGGGGACGAAGAACTTGATGAAGGGATCTCCACCGGAAGATCCGCTGCTCTGCTGCTGGGGCTTGTCGTCGGCCATGGTTGGGCTCCGGGGTGCGTGCGTGTCGTGTTGAGGTTGAAGCGGATTGTCGGCCTTGGCGGGCTGGGTTGTTCGCCTTGCAACGGATTCTTAGCGCAATCGGCGCATGCGGTGCGCCCAGCGGGCGTAATCGAGCGCGGCGTGGAGTCGCTCCGCCCGCTTGGGGGGGTGGCTGCCGAAGGCGGTGGTCAGCCGCCAGGTCCAGTACGGGCCCTTGAGCCTGAAGCGGGTGATGCAGAGGAGGCAGAGCATCCGCCAGCAGCCGCCGAGGGTGTCGAGCAGGTGACCCATCGGGGAAAGCGTAGGTGCAGCGGGCGCGAGGGCTGAGGGGGTCTCAGCCGCCGCCCGTGGCGGCGAGGTGGGCGCGGCACCACTCGAGCGTTTCGGCCAGCCCCTGGCGAAATCCCACGAGAGGCTCGTAGCAGAGCACCTTGCGGGCGAGGGCGATGTCGGCGAGCGAGTCGCGGATGTCGCCGGGGCGTTCGGCGTGGTGTTCGGGCTCGGCGGCGACGCCCGCCTCGTCGCCCTCGATCGCCAGGGCCGCCATCTGCTCGGCCAGTTCGAGGATGCTCGTGCGCTTGCCCGTGCCGACATTCAGGACGAGGCCCGCGAGCGGCTTGTCCTTGGCGCCGGCGAGCAGCGTGGCGAGGACGGCGTTGGTGACGAAGGTGAAGTCTCGGGAGCGCTGCCCGTCGCCGTAGATGATCGGGCGACGCCCCGTCAGCAGGCGCTTGGCGAAGGCGGGGATGACCGCGGCGTACTCGGACTCGGCGCTCTGGCGGGGCCCGTAGACATTGAAATAGCGGAGGCAGACGGTGTCGAGCCCGTACGCCCTCGACCACGCGCCGGCGATGGTCTCGGCCGCGACCTTGCTCGCGGCATAGGGCGACAGGGGGCGGGGGGTCATGCCCTCGTGCTTTGGGAGTTTTTCTGTATCGCCGTAGGCGCTGCTGGAGGTGGCCAGCACGACGCGCTTGGCCCTCGCGGCGCGTGCGGCTTCGAGCACCCGGAGCGTGCCGGTCGCGTTGACCGTCCATGTCCGCTGGGGATGGGCGATGGACCGCTGGACGGAGCCAACGGCGGCGAGGTGGAAGACGACCGAGGCCTCGTCGGCCGCCTCGGCCAAGGCTCGCTCGTCGAGGATCGAGCCGTGGATGAACTTGAGGCGGTCGGGCTCGAACTCCAGGAGCTCGGCGACATGGGCGGCGTTGCTGTTGGAAAGGTCGTCGATGACGGCGACGGAGGCCCCCAGGGCGTGGAGGGCGTCGACGAGGTGTCCGCCGATAAAACCGGCCCCGCCGGTGACGCAGACATGGCGCCCGTCGTAGACGGGGCGGAGGGCTGAAACAGTCTCGGCGGGGAGCTTGATCACGACGGAAAGAAGATACCACAGATCTGTGGATCGGCCTACCGCAATACAACGAGACAGGCACACCCCGAGTTCGGGGTGTGCCTGTGAAGCTGGGCGAGCTGAGCGAAAGTACGGACGGGCTCAGCAGCCGGCGGCGAACAGGGCGAGATAGGCGAAGAAGTCGTCGGCGTCGATGACGCCGTCGGCGTTGATGTCGGCGATCGGGTCTCCGTCGGCGAAGAGCTGGAGGAAGAGGAAGAAGTCGTCGGCGTCGGCGACGCCGTCGCCGTTGAGGTCGGCGGCGCAGGGGGCGAAGCAGTCGACCGAGGAGATGGTCAGGGCGTCGATCGCGGCTTCGACAAGGGCCTGGGGGTCGTAGTCGGAGGCGACGAAGCGGAACTGGACGCTGTCAGAGGGCGTGACGAGGTCGTCGAGGCGGAACTCGTGGAAGATCCAGCCGCCGCTGGTGCCTGCGCCCGCGGGGCCGACGGTCTCGACATTGGTCCAGGTCTGGCCGGCGTCGGTGGTGACATCGACGACGAAGATGTCGTTGTTGGGGTTGGCGCCGGCGCTGTTGGAGTACCAACGCCAGTAGGAGACGAGGTAGCGGTCGGCGCCGGAGAGGTCGAAGACGGGGCTGAAGAGCGTGGTCTTGCCGAAGTCGACATCGTTGAAACCGGCGCCCTGGCCCGGCGTGTGCTGGCCGGTGAAGAAGCAGCGGTTGCCGACGGGGCAGGAGTTTGGCATGACCTGGTTGGAGCCGACGGTGGTGCCGATGGGCGTGCCCCACTCCCAGATGCCTGTGGTCGCGTCGTCGTCTGGAGCGCCGACGGTCCAGCCGGCGGGGCCTGCGCCGAAGTCTTCCTCGTAGACGAGCGTGAAGTCGCTGACGGCGGTCGCGGCGAAGCCTGCGCCCGGGATGTTCTGGCGCGGCTCGTTGGCGGTGCCCCCGTCGCTGGTCTGCACCGAGACGAAGAAGCTCACCTGGGTGTCGCACTCGAGGGCGCTGAAGACGGCGTCGTAGACATTCGGCTCGATCTCCTGCATCGGGACGGTAATGGGGCCGGAGCCGTCGTTGTAGGTGAGCGTGCCGGTGCCGGGGACGGGCGTGATGTCCGAGCCGATGACCTCGACGCGGAAGGTTGTGCCGCCGGAGGGGTCGATGATGTCGGGCAGGCCGGCGGGGAACTGGAACTGGACGGAGGGCGCGGGCGTCATGGCCAGGGCGTTGGCGGCGTTGATGCGTCCGTAGCCGAAGGTGTCGTCGACGCCGGGGGCGCCGAGGTCGTCGGCGCTGAGCTTGATGATCTGCTCGACCTCGTCGGGCGTGAGGTCGGGGTTGTACGACCAGACGAGGCCGATGAGGCCGGCGACGAGAGGGGCGGAGAAGCTGGTGCCGTTGGGCGAGGCGTAGGTGCTGCCGGTGGTGGTGGTGAAGACCCCGACGCCGGGTGCGACGAGGTCGACCGAGCGGCCGAAGGCGGAGAAGCTGGCGAGGCGGTCGGCCGAATCTGTGGCGCCGACGACGATGACATCGTCGTTGTCGCGGTTGCCCCAGTTGAGGTCGGCGCCGTTGTTGCCGGCCGACCAGACGAGCAGGCCGCCGGCGTTCTTGATCACCGTGCCGGTGACGCGGACACTGCTTGCGCCGACGCCTGAGAAGGAGACATTGGCGACGCGGTCGCCCCCGGTGAGCACGGCCTCGCGAGCGCCGGAGGTCAGCGCGTCGAGGGACGCGGACGAGCCGTTCTCGCTGACGCGGACGGGGCGGTAGCCGAGGTTCCACCCGACACCGACGACGCCGACGGCGTTGTCGCCGTTTGCTGCGGCGCATCCGACGACGAGCGTGCCGTGGTTGCCGGTGGGGCCGACCTGCCCGCCCTGGCTCTCCCAGAGGCCCGTGACGGAGTTGAAGCCTTCCCGCCTGTGCAGCATCAGGTCGGGGTGGTCGGGCTGGATGCCCGTGTCGCAGATGGCGACGGTGACATTCGGCTCGCCGGTGAAGATCTCCCACGCGCCGAAGGAGTTCATCCGGTTGGCGTTGTGGTGCCACTGCTGGTTGATCAGCGGGTCGTTGGGCGCGACGAGGGTGAAGACGGTCCAGTTGGGCTCGACATACTCGAACGCGCCGGTGGACATCAGCTCGAGGTGGACGAGGTCCTCGCTGGAGCCGTTGGGGATGGTGATGATGTATTCGTCGGTCTCGGGGTAGTACCGACGCACGCGGTAGCCGTCGAGCGACCCGACCGCGAGCTCGACGCGTCGCTGCGCGTCGGCGGGGTGCATGCCCTTGGCGAGCAGGTCGGCGAGCTGGAGTGGACGGGCGGTCATCTCGCCGGAGAACTCCATCTCGCCCGGGACCTCCACGAATACTGCCGGGGGCTGATTCGCGTCGTCTGCCTTGGCGGTGAGGGTGAACGCGACGCCGGCCGCGAGAAGAATTCCGACGATGGCTGCTCTCTGATACATGCCGAGGCACTCCTGAATCATGCAGGGCCTTGTGTGAAACCGCATCTTCGAATATCGGCCCCGCGCACCCCACACCCGGGACGGGGACAGCTTACAGCACGATCCGGCCCGCCGCGAGCCCGGGGAATCCCGAAAGGTCCGCGAAGGCGGGGCGTGTGGGGCTTTACGCGTATCCGAGCCCCCCGGGCGCAGTTCCGGGACAAAAAACAAAGGCGGGCGCCGTTCGACGCCCGCCCGAGAAATCATCGCAAGCCCCGGGGAACTCCCGAGCAGAACACTGACTTGTCAGCACCCCGCGGCGAAGAGGGCGAGGAAGGCGAAGAAGTCGTCGGCGTCGATCACGCCGTCGCCGTTGATATCCGCCTGCGGATCTCCGGCGGCAAAGAGCTGCAGGAACGCGAAGAAGTCGTCCGCGTCGATCACGAAGTCGCCGTTCATGTCCGCGATGCAGGTGACATTCAGCCGGACCTGGTTCGGGGCGTAGACGAGGCGGTACACGAGGCCCTGCGGCAGCGGCTCCGCTTGGATGATCTCGGCGAAACTGCCGCTGATGCTGCTCGCCGAGCCCGACAGAATGGTGTAGGACTGGCCGAAGTCGGGCGTGTAGTTGTCGATGGTCTCGACCGAGAGCGCGCCTCCGAGTTTGAGGTCGGTGG
Organism: Phycisphaerales bacterium; assembly: GCA_007124345.1. Taxonomy (GTDB): domain Bacteria; phylum Planctomycetota; class Phycisphaerae; order Phycisphaerales; family UBA1924; genus SLFH01. The sequence continues at coordinate 17,777 of SLFH01000285.1, forward strand.
CGCTGGTGACGCGATCATAGTTCGCGATCGACGAAGAGGGGCCGCCGATGCGGACCTCGAGCGTGTGGGTGGGCGCGAGGGTGATGTCGCCGATGAGCTCCATAGATCCGGGATCTTCGAGTCCCGGAGCGGTGGCGCCGCGGAGCAGGAACTCGCCGCTGATGCGGCCGATCCCCCTGACGGTCTGGCCCTCGCCGATCTCGGCGCTGATGTCGGTCGACGTGGTGATCTGGGCGGTCGAGGTCGTCCGGTTGAGCAGGATGATCCCGTCGCCGGAGATCGCGCCGACCTCGTCGAACCGGAGCGTGGACGAGCTGGCGATCTGGTTCCGATTGACGGTGATAACCCCGTGGTTGGTCAGCCCCGTGCCCCCGATGCGCAGTGTCCCCCCGGCGTTCAGATCGAGAGCACCGGAGACCGTCACATCGCGGAACGTGCTCGTGCTCGTGGCTTTGACCACGCGGCTTCCGGGCTCAGCGCCGACGGAGCCGCCGTTGACCGTCACGCTGCTGCCGATCAGCACCTCGCCCCCGTCGGCGAGGATCGAGCCCGAGGTACCTTGTGTGATATTCACAAAGGCCAAATCGAGCGTGCCGGCCGAGGCGGTCATGAGCGCGTTGTTGGTCTTGTCGTCGCCGGTGATTCTGAGCGTCGCGCCCGCGACATCGGCGTCGATCACGCCGTTGTTGATCATGCCGGCGGTGATCTGCCCGAAGCCCGCGATGGTGTGATCGGCGCTTTGCGTGATGACGGCGTCCTGTCCGGTGGTCAACTGGGCGGTGGATGTGGCCCGGTTCAGACGCAGGAGGCCGCTGCCGCCGAGCGTTCCGCTTTCATCGAAACGAAGCGTTGTGGTGGATGCGACACTGTTGGCGTTGATCGTAAATTCGCCGTTGTTGGTCAGGCCGCCAAGCACAGCGATCGTGGATCCGGCGTTGACATCGACCGCGCCGCGCAGCGAGACATCCTCGAAGGTGCTCGTGCCCAAGGTTCTGAGCACGCGGCTTCCGGGCTCGGCGCCGATCGAGCCGCCTGCGACCGTCACGCCGCCGCGGATCAGCACCTCGCCCCCGTCGGCGAGCAGTTCGGCGCCGGCGTCTTGGACAATGTCGACGTTCGTCAGGTCGAGCGTGCCGGCGGAGGCGAGCATGAGCG
>SLFH01000218.1 GCA_007124345.1 Phycisphaerales bacterium
CCAACACCAACCGCCTCACCAAGACCTTCGACAGCAACCTCGACTCGGCCCTGCGCGTCTTCAACAACGACTTCGAGCAGATCGGCTACAGCATCAATAACGATGTCGTCCGGGGCGAGCGTTCCGACGCGATCATCGGTTCCTTCGGGCAACGCACCTTCACCCAGCACGACGCACGCTTGGTGCTCAATGTCGTCGCGGGCGAACGCTACTTCGTCTCCGTCGAGAGCGCCCAGCGCTATGTCGACGGCTCGATCGAGGACCCCGACGACCGCGAACTGCTCGACCCCGAGCGTGTCGACTACCGGCGCGCCACCGGCGCTTACAACCTGCTGATCAACGGCCCGGCGCCGCAGGCCAGCTTCCGCATCGGCGACATCCACGCCGATGCGCTGGTCATCGGCACCGAGCTCACCGAGATCAACCGCAACATCGCCACCCCGCTGGACATGCGCAACAGCGGGCCCAACGGCTTCGGCATCCGCGTCGACGACCGCGGCACCCCCGACCCCTCCGACGACATCTTCTTCGACGGCCAGATCCTCGACGCCGCCGACAACGACATGTTCACCTTCATCGCCAACAACAGCGGGCAGATGCAGGTGCAGGTGGCGCGGGTGGCCGGCTTCGGCAACCTCCTGCCGACCGTTTCGTTCTACACCAGCGACGGCCTCCTGGTCGCCAGCGGCTCCTCGAACTCGCAGGGTGTCGCGACCGTCAATCTCCCGACCGTCAGGGGCGAGCAGTACTACATGGTCGTCGACGGCATCGGCTCGACGAACGGGCGCTACCGCATCTTCACCGAAGGCTTCGAGGTCACCGACGACTTCGCCAACACCGGCCAGCTCCAGTTCGCCGCAGAGATCCCCCTCTTTGACTTCCTCGGCAGCGGCGGGATCAGCGGCAACATCGACTACCTCGGCGACACCGACCTGTTCTTCTTCGAGCCCTTCGCGACGCAGAACATGACCATCCGGGTCGAGTCCGCCGACGGGTTCTTCAACCCGCGCGTCCGAATCTACGAGGTCTCCGAGGACGCCCTTGGCACCCCGGTGCTCCTCCGCATCGCCGAGAGCGAGTCCACCGACGGCGGCCCCTTCGGCCAGCCCGGCCTGGACGCGCAAGTCGTCGTCCCGGTCCACACCAACCGCGTCTCGTCGATCACCGGGAACGAGTACCCCCGCTACTACCTCGAGGTCAGCGGCGCCGACCCGAGCGCCGACCAGGGCGCGTACAACATCACCTTCGACTTCGAGCCCACCGACGACCACGCCGACTTCGAGCAGCTGCTCGACCCGGCGACGCGCGACCTCGCCACGCTCATGCCCATCGACGCCGCCACGGGCGAATTCAATCAGGGCGGCGTGATCGAAGTGCCCTCCGACACCGACCTCTTCCGCTTCAACGCCCTCGCCGGCGGGCCCGCCCGCTTGGCCCTCTCCTACCCCGACGGCAGCACGCTGGAGGCCTTCCTGACGGTCTATGTCATCGACCCGCAGACCAACGATCCGGTCGTCGTCACCAGCACCTTCGACACCGGCGTCCCGGTGCTCGAGTTCATCGTGACCCGCGGCGAGACCTATTACCTCGTCGTCGGCCCCGACGACACCGCCCCCGCGCCCAACCAGATCGGCGCGTACACCATCACCGTCAACGCGCCGGTCATCGACGACCACGCCAACCAGGGCGAGTGGGATCTGGCGACCCAGATCGTCATCGACGAGTTCACCGGCCTCGGCCAGCTCGGCGACGGCCCCGGCTCGACCAACAACCCGCAGCTTGCGCCCCCGACCGACACCGACCTCTTCACCTTCATCACGATCGCCGATCAGCCCGCCGGCGAGCCGCTGATCATCCGCGTCACCCCCGTCGGCAGCGGCCTCCAGTTCCGCCCGGATGTGACGATCTTCGACGCCGACCGCCAGGAGGTCGACCGACAGACCCTCTTCGTCCCCGGCTCGGTCGCCGAGTTCGCGCTCGACGGCGTCACCGCCGACCAGCGTTTCTACATCCTCGTCAAGGACCTCTTCCTCTCGGCCCCGCCGACCAGCCAGTACTTCATCGAGATCGAGGCCACGCCCGGCGATGTCACCACCCCGGTCGACCCCTCCGAGATCGACTTCGACAACCCCGACGGGTTCCTCGTGCCCAACAGCCGTGGCAACGCGACCGCCTCGGGCCAGATCGCCGTCCGCGACGAGCGTGACCTGTTCGTCTACACGGCCCCGGCCGACGGCCCTGTCTTCGTGCAGGTTGTCACGCCGCAGGGAGCGCTCCTCAACGCGACACTGGCGGTCCGCGACCAGCCAAACGAGACCCCGGCCTCGCTGGTCGCCTTCGACGCCCAAGGTATCCCCGGCGCGACCGCCGACCTCCGCTTCGAGGCGACCGAAGGCACGACGTACTACCTGATCGTCGACGGCGTCGGCGCCGGCACCGGCTCGTACACCGTCAAGCTCAACGGCGTGGCGCCCGACATCGTCACCGGCATTCCACAGATCGACGCGCAGGGCTTCAACTACCGCCTGTTCTACCCCGAGGGCTTCGCCAACAAGCAGGTCGACGAGTTCCTCTCGATCGCCAACCCCAACGACCGCGATGTCACCTTCTCGGTCATCCTCCGCTACGAGGTGTGGGAGAACGGCCCGGAGCGCGACTTCATCCTCATCGAGAACGCCACGATCGCCGCCGGCAGTCGCAGCGGCGCCGACCTCTCACGCTCGGGCGTGGGCGGCCTGAACGGCATCGTCAACAACGTGCCCTACGCCATCGAGATCGTCTCCGACGGCCAGCTCGCGGCCAACCTCAGCCACTACGACAACCAGCTCGTCACCGGCGAGTCGTTCACAGATGTCCTCAGCAGCAGCTGGATCTTCCCCCGAATCGAGCGGAACCCCGGCCTCGTTGACAGCTTCATCCTCTACTACAACCCGCACGACTTCGATGTGCAGGTGACCCTCACCGTCGACACCAGCTCCGGCCAGCGGACGCAGACGCAGACCGTCGGCGCCTACCGACGCCTCGGCTTCGTCGTCAACAGCCAGGAGCTCTCCCTCCCCACCGGCGTCTGGGGCGGACGCGTCACCGCGACGCCCGTCAACCCCGCCAACGCCGCGGCGTTCGAGGGCATCGTCGCCGGCCTCACCCACCTCGATCGCGGCCAGGGCTTCGGCTACGGCAGCCTCGGCGACCCCACCGGCGGCTCGCGCGTCGGCATCATCCCGAGCATCACCCGCGGCGACTTCATCACCGGCGAGCTCGCCTTCTACAACCCCACGAGCCAGGCCGTCAGCGTCCGCATCACCGGCAGCTACATCAACGCCAACCTCCCGGGCATCGACACCACCCGCCAGATCCAGCCTCGCAGCACGCTGGTCCTCCGCGGCGGCCAGCTCGGCATCGCAGCCAACCAGGCGATCGGCATCCAGTACGAGGCCGACCGCTCGATCAGCGTCTTCGCCAGCGAGATCCAGAACAACGACGCCAACGCGTCCCTCGCAGTCACGGACTTCGCACGCAACTACTTCGTCGGCGACGCCTTCATCGGCAAGAACCGCGCCGGCGAGATCTACTTCGAGACCGTCAGCCTCTACAACCCGACCGAGATCAACTCGACCGTCAGCCTCAACATCTACTTCCAGAACGGCACCCAGACCGTCATCGATGTGCCCCTCGCCGCCGGCGGCTTCGCCTCCATCGACCTCCACACACGCCCCGAAATCCTCAGCTACCCGTTCAACCAGATCCGCTTCGCTGTCGAGGCGACCAGCACCCTCCCCTTCGCTTTCAACTTCGTCCACTACGACCTCTTCCTCGGCAACGGCGGCGGCGGCTGGGGCACCAACGGCGCTGTCGTCGGTCTCACCAACCCGCTCTCGGCCATCCTCGGCTGATCCAGAACCCCTCACCGCTTTGACACAGGACCGGGCCTTAAGGGGCCCGGTCCTTTTTTCACTCCTCCCGGCTCGTCGCCCCAGCGGGGATCACTGCGGACACAGACATCCGTCTCGTGACACCGGCTGTTGCAACATCCTGCCGGAAGACCGGAATACCCTCTGTCGAGCCGTGGTTTTCCGTACTCGCCAGTCGGAGGTGAAGGTGCAGTCGATCCCCAAAGCATTCGGACTCGTGTTCGCGGCGGTTTTCGCCCTGACCGGATCCGACGCTGCGGCCGCCCCATCCCCCGGCGAGAACCACACCAAGGTCAGTTTCGTGGCGGAAGTCTCGGAGGTGCTCCCCGGCGCCGAGTTCCGCGTCGCGGTCGTCTTCGACATCGAGGACGGCTGGCACACCTACTGGAACGGCCTGAACGACACGGGGATGCCCACAACCATCGGCCTGACCCTGCCCCGCGGCTTTGAGCGGGACGACATCCGCTGGCCCGTGCCCGAGCGGTACATCATGGGCCGCAACGACATGATCGATCATGTCTACAAGGGCCGCGCCGTCCATGTGATTCCTGTGAAAGCGCCCGAGGAGATCGGCGAGGGCGGCACGGTCACCATCAGCGCCGACATCGAGTGGCTGGTCTGCAAAGAAGCCTGCCTGCCCGGGTGGAAGTCGCTCACCTTGACACTCCCGGTCGGCTCGGCCAAGCCGGGCGTCTCCGCGAAGCCGTCGGACGCCGCCCCGCTCTTCCGCTGGGCCGACGCCCGCACCCCACGCCCGTTCAAGGAGGCGAGAGAGAGTGTCCGGGTCGAGCGGTCCGGCGAGGTCGTGACGATCCGTGCCGCCGGGGCCGAACGACTGGAGTTCTACCCCGGTCCGGGCAGCGCCGAGCTCTACGACAGGTTCAACGACCCGGTCGCCGTAGGCGACACGCTGCGGCTGCGCCTCCGGCCCGGGAGCGACCTGCCCCTCAAGGGCGTGCTCCGGATCAAGAGCGCGCCGCCAGCCCCCGACCCCGAGGGCGAGCCCGGCAGAAGTCCACCAACCGATCCGCGTCCCTCGTTCGCGGTCACAGCGTTCCATATCGAGTCGCCCGCGGCGGACGAAGGCGCGTCAGACTGACAACCCCCCGCGGGTGTCTCGGTCATCCGAGCCCGCGGGGCGTTTTAATCCTTGATCGGGGGGCCGGAGTGCCGCCCACAGCAATGGAGGTTCCGAAGTCATGAAAATGCTGAGCACACCGAAGAAAGTCGCGGCGGGTCTTTTCGCGGGCGTCGCCGCCCTCGCGTTTGTCGCGGCCCCGGCGATTTCATCGTCGCAGCAGGCCGAGGCGCCGCAGCGGCCCCTCGCCCAGATCGGCCAGCCGGCCCCCAACTTCGAGCTGCCCGACCTGGACAGCAAGAAGCACAGCCTCGAAAAGCTCCGCGAGGGGGGCTATGTCGTCGTGCTGGAGTGGTTCAACGCCGACTGCCCCTTCGTCGTCAAGCACCACCAGCACCACCAGACGATGAAGGAAACCTACAAGGAGTTCAAGGACAAGAAGGTCCGCTGGATCGCGATCAACTCCGCGGCACCGGGCGGCCAGGGCCACGGCATCGAGCGCAACAAGCGCGCCCACCGCGAGTGGCAGATGCAGTACCCGATCCTGATCGATGAGCCCGGCACGGTCGGCCGCGCCTACGGCGCCCGCACCACCCCGCACATGTACATCATCAGCGCCGAAGGCGTCCTGATCTACAACGGCGCCATCGACAACAACCGCTCCGCCCGCGAGCTCGGCGACATCAACTATGTGCAGAAGGCGCTCAAGGAGCACTTCAACGGCGATACCGTCGAGATCGCCGAGACCCGCCCCTACGGCTGCTCGGTCAAGTACGAGGGCGTCCGCTAAACGGACCCCTTGAACAGACGGGGCGCTGACGCC
>SLFH01000260.1 GCA_007124345.1 Phycisphaerales bacterium
GATCAGGCTCGCTTCGCGGTCGGATAGGATTCCTTCATGAAGAACCCCAGCAACACCGGGACCCCCGATACAGCGACCGCCCGCCGCGCCTTCCGTAGCCCGGCGGACGCCGTTGGTGTCCGGGTCCGAACGATCCTACCGGCCAGATTCCGTCAGGATTCAGGAACCCTGCCCGCTGGTTTGGGTCGGCGATGTCGCCAGAAGCTCTTCGACTTTCGAGGTCAGGCGTTCGTCGTCGGGGCGGACGCCGGGCTCGACGCGGGCGACGACCCTGCCCTGGCGGTCGACGAGGAACTTGGTGAAGTTCCAGCGTGGCTCGCCCCCGATCGGCTCGGGCTGGGCCGCCAGACGCTTGAACAGCGGGTGGGCGTCTTCCCCCACCACGCTGATGCGGGCGAAGAGGGGGAAGGTGACATCGAACCGCTGGCGGCAGAACTCGAGGATCTCCTCGTTGGTCCCTGGCTCCTGGTTGCGAAAGTCGTTGGCGGGGAAGCCGAGGACCACGAATCCGTCGTCCTTGCGCTCGCGGTAGAGCTTTTCGAGGGCCTCGTACTGCGGGGTCAGGCCGCAGCGGCTGGCGGTGTTCACCAACAACACGACCTTGCCCTTGTACTTGTCGAGGCGTTCTTTCTCGCCCTCGATCCGCTCCATCTCGAAATTAAGGACATAGGCGGGGTGATCTTCGCCCGGGGCGGCGTCGGCCCGCTCGTCGGGGTCGGCGTAGTAGGACTGGGAGGGGACGCAGGCGCTGGCCATGACGATGGCGGCGGCGAGGGACATCCAACGGGCTTTGGTCGCGAGCATTCGAGGTTCTCCTGGTCGGCGCGGGATTCGGGTGCGGGTCGCCGATCGATTCAGAAGGGCCACTGGTAGACGACATCGTCGGCGGTGCCCGCCTCGCCGTCGCGGCCCTTGGAGAAGAGCTTGGGGCGCTGGTCGCGCCCGGTCGGGGCGCGGTATTGGACGGGGTTGCCGTGGATGTCGTTGAGGTCGCTCTGGCGGACGGTGCCGTCGTCGACGAGGACGGAGAGTCCCTCTTCGTTGGTCGGCCAGCGGTTGTGGGTGGTGTGCCAGGCCATCAGGGCTGTGGCGATTCCGTGGAGATTCTGGGTCGATGCCGTCCGGCGGCCGGTTTCCATCGAACCGGTGATCGCCTGCTCGGTCTGGTCGCAACCGATCAGCGTCAGACCGGGCAGGGCGAGCCAACTGGCGAGCAATGCGATTCTGGGGCGTCGGGACATCGGCGGCCTCCCTTGGTGTGAGAACGGACTGACCATCCTTAGAGTACTACCGATGCACGAACTCAGGCGCACCGTCCGCTACTCCTTTAACCCGGCGATCCCCGGCTCAGAACGCGTCGGCTCGGGGGGCAACGGGTTCGCAGGCAAGCCCGCGATGGCGGGGCTGGGCGTCTACGGGGAGATCGAGGTCGCCTGCGGGGGCGAGCCCGACCCCAAGACCGGCTACTTGGTCGACATCAAGGTGATCGACCGGGCGGTCCGGGAGGCGGCGCTGCCGGAGATCGCCCGGGCGTACCGGGAGCGACCCGAGTCCTGCCCGGGCGAGGTGCTCGGGGGCCTTCTGGAGGGATTGTCGGAGGCGCTGCCGGCGAGAGTCAGGCGGCTGGTGTGGCGGCTGACCCCAACTTACTCGTGGTCGATCGACACGGAGAATGCAATGAAGGCGGTTTTGAGGCAACGGTTCGACCTTGCGGCGGCGCACCGGCTCGACAGCCCCGAATTGAGCCCCGAGGAGAACCGCAAGATCTACGGGGCGTGCAACAACCCTTCGGGCCACGGACATAACTATGTCTTCGAAGCGGCGGTGGAGGTCCCGCTCTCGGGCCGGGGTTCGGAAGGAGCGTTCACGCTGGCGACGCTCGAGAAACTGGCCGACGAGTTGGTTATCGGGCCTTTTGATCACACACATCTGAACGAGGACACCGAGGTGTTTGATCCACGCCGCGGCGGGGTGATGCCTTCGGTCGAGCACATCGCCAGGGTGTTCTTTGAGCGGCTGGAGCCGGGGGTTGCGGCGCGCGGGGGGGCGAGGCTGGTGTCGGTGACGGTGTGGGAGACGGACCGGACTTGCGCCGCATATCCGGCATAACCCTCCAAAACGGGAAACCGATCCGGATCCGACCGATAGAATCGAGACCATGGGCATCGGCACGCTGCTGCTAGAACGCGGCGTTATTTCGCGAGAGGACCTCGACCGGGCGCTGCGAGAGCAGCGGGCGACCGGTGAGCGTCTGGACAAGGTGCTGATCCGCCTGGGGATGGTCGACCGCTCCGAGGTGCTGCGGGCGCTGGGCGAGCAGCTCCACATGGAGGTGATCGACCCTGCGGAGCTCGAGGTCGACGACGCGGTTCTTCGGATGCTGCCGGCCAAGATCGTCTACCGCCAGCACTGTGCCCCGATCGCCAGAGAGAACGGGACGCTGGTGGTCGCGACGAGCGACCCGCTCGAACTGGCCGCGGCGGACGAGCTGCAGATGCTCACCGGGTGCGCGATCGAGTTTGTGCTGGCGGACGAGGAAGAGCTCGGCAAGTTCATCCGGACGCACTACGGCGTGGGCGGCGGGACGCTCGACGAACTGTCGGAGGGGATGGAGGACGCGCCGGACGCGGGCCTGGAAGGCAGCGACGAGCTCGAGCAGGCGCAGGCCGCGTCGGTGGTCAAGCTTGTGAACGACCTTCTGGTCGAGGCGGTCAAAGAGCGGGCGACGGACATCCACATCGAGCCCTACGAGGGCGACCTCGTGGTGCGCTACCGCATCGACGGCGTGCTGCAGCGGGCGAGCACGCCCCCGACCCTGCGTCGGTTCGGGGCGGCGATCATCAGCCGCCTGAAGATCATGTCGAACCTGAACATCGCCGAGAAGCGCAAGCCGCAGGACGGGCGCATCTCGATGCGGGCGCGGGTCGAAGGGAAGATGCAGGAGTTCGACCTGCGTGTGAGCGTGATCCCGATGCTGTTCGGCGAGGGTGTTGTGCTCCGCGTGCTCAGCAAGGAGGCGGTGCTGCTGAGCCTGGACGACCTGGGCATGCCCAAGCAGGTCTTGGAGCCTTGGGACCTTTTGATCAATCGGCCGCACGGCATCCTGCTGGTGACGGGTCCGACGGGTTCGGGTAAGTCGACGACGCTGTACGGCTCGCTGAACCGGATCGTGTCGGACGAGGTGAAGGTGATCACGGTCGAGGACCCGGTCGAGTACCACGTCGACGGGGTGAACCAGATCCAGGTGAACACGAAGGTCGGGCTGACCTTCGCGGCCGGGCTGCGGTCGATCCTCCGCCACGACCCCGATGTGGTGATGATCGGCGAGATCCGTGACAAGGAAACGGCCGAGACGGCGATCCAGGCCTCGCTGACGGGGCACCTCGTCTTCAGCACGCTGCACACCAACGACGCGCCGGGCGCCGCGACTCGGCTTCTGGACATGGGCGTCGAGCCGTTCCTGGTGTCGTCATCGGTCGAGGGTGTGCTGGCGCAGCGTCTGGTTCGGCGGATCTGCGCTCACTGCAAAGAGTCGTACACGCCTGAGCGGACGGACCTGCCGCTCGGCTTCGAGGTTCCCGAGAGCGGTGTCTTGCACCGGGGCGCGGGCTGCCGCGCCTGCCGCGAGACGGGCTTCCGCGGACGCGTCGGCGTGTTCGAGCTTTTGCAGCTCAGCGACGCGGCTCGGGACATGGTGATGCGTCGGGCCAACGCTCGGGAGATCGCCGAACGGGCGAAGGCCGACGGCGACTACTACCGCCTGATGGACGACGGGCTGGAGAAGGCCAAGGCGGGGCTGACGACCGTGCCCGAGGTCGTGCGGGCGTTGACGGTCTGACGCGACAGCGAACAGTTGATGGGAAACGAAACACGCCCCGGGCCGATGCCGGGGCGTTTTGTGTGTATCGAGGTGCGATCCGGGCTCGGACTCAGCGGTCTTCGCGGTTGGCCTCTTCGCTGCTGGCTTTGAGGATCGCGATCGCAACGGTGTAGGGGTCGGGGCCGGAAGAGCCGTAGCGGATGAGGTTGATGAGTTCGTCCGCATCGAGCATGCCCCACCGCCCTCGTGGGCGCATGCCGCCGTGGGTTCTCTGCTGCGCTGAAAAGACCGCGACGCCCCCGGCGATGACCGGTGCGAACTCCTTGAGGACCCCGATGCCGGCGGAGAGCTGGACGAGCATGGAGGGATCGCCCTCGGAGAGCTGGATGTAGTCGTCGCCTTCCCAGTAGCCGATCTGGAAGGAGGGTCTCGCCGAGACAAGCAGCCGCGACGCGGTCGGGACGACGAGGCCGGGGTCTCGACCGGCTTCGGTGTTGCGGACGCCGGCGGCAACGGCGGAGCCGACCATCGAGAGTCCGCCGTAGCCGGCGCGGGCGAAGCGTTCGGTGTCGACGAAGTTCACCGCGGATAAGGCGCGTCCGTCGAGGAAGGGCTTGGTGTCGAAGCCGGGCTCACCCGAGCGGATGTGCTCGACGGCGCCGACGACGCCTTGCGGCGTCAGGCCGAGAACGAGCCAGTCGTCGGTGAGGGCGAGGGAAATGTCAAGCGGGATCGGGAGGCCGTCGAAGCGGAGGGACATATAGCTCTGGTTGTCGTGCGACCAGGGGGCGACGCGGAGGCGGGCGACGACCTCGTTGTGGTCGCCTTCTTCGCGGATGACCTCACGCAGTGTGGCCGCGGCACGGTTGATCGTGTTTCTGAGGGTCGCGTGGTCGTCGACGGCGAGGAGCATGACGGCGGACAAGAGCCCGCCCCCGCCTGTGGTGTCGGACATGAACAGGGCGGAGCTTTCGCCGAGGGCGTCGAAGAGGTCTTCCTTGAGGTGGATGCCGGTGACCTGGCGGAGCTCCCAGTAGATCTCCTCGATGGCTTCTCTGGCGGTTTCGTCATTCTCAAAGCGGGCGAGGAATCCGGCCGGACTGGAGGCGGTGATGAATGCGAGGGTGGCGTCGGCGGGGATGGCGCGGAGCGCCGAGCGGTCGAGCGTGTCGGTGGGGTTGCCTGCGAACTGTGTGAAGTGCGCCGCGTTGACCGAGCGGACCTCGCTGAAGGAACGCTCGGGGTCTGAGCCGTAGACGAAGTGGAACGATGGTGCGTCGGGCCCGAGCAGACCGTACTCTTCGAGTTGCTTCACGGTCTCGGTGAACGCGGGGTCACCCCCCGCGAAAGCCTTCGCGACATTGAGGCCGGGCTCGATCGCGCGGAGATCAACAACGCCCCGAACACGGATGTGCCTGCCCTCTAGGACCGCGGGCATGATCGTAAAGGGCGCGTCGAGGTCGTCGACGGCGCCGGCGAAAGCGGTGAATGCCCAGCTGTCGCCTGCGGCTCTTGGGCCGAAACCGAATGAGCCGATGGGCGTCGCGAATTCGGTCACCCCCTCGAAGCGGGTTTGCTGGGCGGGCTGGAAGGGGAGGGGACCGGCCAACTCCATGAGTGAGCGGTACCCTCGGTCGAGACGGAGGGCGCCGGCGCGGTCGGGAGAATCGAAGTTGAGGATCATGCCGTAGCCGAACATGCCGAGACCGGGGTTGGCGTCGTTGTAGAAGATGGAGAATCTGCCGGAGGTGGAAAGGGTTCTCGCGGCCAGGTCGATGAAGCGGGTCGCCTCGTGCGGGAAGTCAGGGACCTCCGCCTGGAGATCGCGGAGACGGTCGGGCAGCATGCCGAGTGCCCGGACGAGGCCCGCGTCGCGCGTGTCCTTGAGCATGTTCGGCGGGGCCGACCACTCGACCATGACCAGCGGGCGGATCTGGGGGTCTTCGTTGCTTGCGCCTCGGGCGGGCGACGAGAGAGCGATCCCGGCGGCGACCGCTGCGAGGCCCGCGAGGTGGGGCAGACTCGGCCTGTGCATGTTCATCCTCCCTGTGAGAAGCTCGTGATCGGGCTGGGCTCGGCCGGACGCTGCCTGGGCGAGTTTGGCCCCTTCTGGGTTTGGGATCCCCACGGTAGCGATTTCGCCGGTCCGGGGTGTCGCACCACTATCATCGCCCCCCACTGGCCAGTAATGGCCGCATCCAGCAGGGCCGGGCAGACCCCGGCGGAGGCCGATGACAAGCCCCGAGCGCATTCTGATCGTCCGGCCCAGCGCGCTGGGGGATGTATGCCGGAGCGTGCCGGTCTTGGTGAGCCTTCGGGCGGCGTTTGGGGAGGCGCGGATCGACTGGCTGGTTCAGGACGGGTTCACCGACGGGGTTCGGGCGCACCCGGCTTTGAGCGGAGCGGTTCCGTTTCCGCGAAAGAGGCTCGGGCGGATGATGCGCCGGGGGAATCTGCCCGGAGTGATCCGGTGGCTGAACGAGATTCGCCGGGCTCGGTACGACCTCGTTTTGGACTGCCAGGGGCTGGCGCGGAGCGGGATTATCACGAGGTGGACCGGGGCGAGGGAACGAGTCGGCGATGCGGGGGCGCGGGAGGGGGCGAAGTTGGCGTACACCCGGCGCGTCGAGACCGGCGCGATCCCGCACACCATTGACAAGATGCTGGCGCTGCTTGAGCCCCTGGGCGTGCCGGATGTGCGTGACATGCGGCTGTTTGCGCCGCCGGAGGATGTCGAGCAGGCGGCGGGTGACCAGAGACTCGCCGGGCGGTTCGCTGTGGTGGCGCCGACCAGCCGCTGGGCGGGCAAGAGGTGGCCGGCGGATCGGTTCGCGGCGGTCGTGCTGGCGCTGCTTGAACGGGGGCGTGGGATCGAGCGGGTGGTGCTGGTCGGCGGCCCGGGCGAGCAGGAACAGTGCGGGCCGCTGCTCGAACTCGCGTCGGGTGACGATCGTGTGGTCGACCTGATCGGGAAGACGAGCGTGGGGATGATGATGGCGGTGATCGAGCGATCGTCGCTGGTGCTCGCGTGCGATTCGGCGGCGCTGCACATCGCGGTCGGGTTCGACCGGCCCATCGTCGGGCTGTACGGGCCGACGGATGTGGCGAAGGTCGGGCCGTACCGGCGTGAACACGATGTGATCCAGCACACCCGCGATGGGGATGTGCTGGATCACAAGGACGAGCGGGTTGGTGCGCCGATGATGGAGCGGATCACGGCCGAAGAGGTGATCGAAGCCTGTCTTGCGCGGCTCGGTTAGCGGCCGAGGCGAGCAGGCCCGACCTCTTTCAGCCGTTGGTGCGTTCGAATTCCTGCATGAACTGGGCGAGGGCTTCGCAGCCGGCGCGGGGCATGGCGTTGTAGATGCTGGCGCGGGCGCCGCCGACGGAGCGGTGGCCCTTCATGCCGTCGAGACCGTTGGCTTCGGCTTCCTTGATGAACTTCTTCTCGAGCTCCGGGGTGGAGAGGGTGAAGGTGATGTTCATGAGCGAGCGGCAGTGCTTCTCGGCGTGGCCGGTGTAGAAGCCCGAGGCGTCGATCGCATCGTAGATGAGCTTGGCCTTCTCCTTGTTGTGCTTCTGCATCGCTTCGAGGCCGCCCTGGCGGAGGATCCACTTGAAGACCTGGCCGACGAGGTAGATGCCGAAGGTCGGGGGCGTGTTGTAGCGGCTCTCGTTCTCAGCGTGGGTCGTGTAGCGGAGCATGGTCGGGAGTTCGCGGCACTGCTTGTCGAGCACATCCTCGCGGACGATGACCATGACGGTGCCGGCGGGGCCGAGGTTTTTCTGTGCGCCGGCGTAGAGCAGGCCGTACTTGGAGAGGTCGATGGGCTGGCTGAAGATGTCGCTCGATGCGTCGCTGACGAGGAAGGCGCCCGAGGGAATCTCGGGCTCTTCCTTCCACTGGGTGCCCATGATGGTGTTGTTGCTGGTGAAGTGGACGTAGGCGGGGTTGTCGGAGTACTTCACCTCGGACATGGATTCGGGGAGTCGCTTGAAGCGTCCGGGCTCGCCGTCGTAGCAGACATTGACGGTGCCGTAGAGCTTGGCCTCTGCGATGGAGTCCATGGCCCACTTTCCAGTTTTGTAGTAGTCTGCGGTGCGTCCGTCGGGCAGGTAGTTGGCGGGGACCATGAAGCACTGGGAGCTTGCGCCGCCCTGAACGAAGAGCATCTTGTGGGTGTCCGGCAGGTTGCAGACCTTCTTGCCGTCTTCGAGGGTTTCGGCGAGGACGCGGTCGTAGGCCTTGCCTCGGTGGCTGTGCTCGAGGATGCCGATGCCCGAGTCGAAGATGTTCAAGACATCCTGCTGGACCTGCTTGAGGACTTCCTCGGGCAGGACGCCGGGGCCGGCGGAGAAGTTGAAGATTCGCTCTGACATCGGGGTCTCCCTTGCGAGGTGTGCTTGTCTGCGCGGCGCTGGGGCGGCCGGCGCGGGTGGTTGTGTATCGGCGTGGCGCGGCGGGTCTTTTCACTCATCGGGCCGCAGCGGAACTGGCGATCAGCGGGCCGCGGCGGGTCTGTTTGTCATCGGGCCGCGGCGGCCCGGGGCTCGTTGACGAGGTTCGGCGTCGAGCCGTTCTTCATGAACTCCGAGACGATGCGGACGGTCTCCTCGGCGACGGCGAGCTGGGCCTGGTCGGTCGAGGCACCGCAGTGGTGTGTGAAGACCGCCCACGGGATCTTCGCGGCGGGGGTGGACCAGCCGCAGGCCTTGTCGGCGGGCTGGTCGGCGTAGACATCGAGGCCGACGCGGAGGGGCTTCTCGGACGCGATCTTGCATAGGGCGTCCTGATCGACGACCGTGCCGCGCGAAGTGTTGATGAAGATCGCGCCGGGCTTCATGCTGCGCAGAAACTCTGCGTCGATCAGATGCTCGGTCTCGCCCGTCGCGGCGACATGGACGCTGACGGCGTCGGCCTCCGACGCGAGCTTGAGCAGGTCTTTGCGGGTGTTGCCGCCGGAATGCACTCCGAGCTCGTCGGCCCGCTCGGTCGACATGCGGCGTGACCAGACGACGACACGCATGCCGAACGCCTTGGCCCGCTGGATGACCTCCTGTCCGATCGCGCCGACGCCGATGATCGCGAGCGTGCGGCCCTTCAGGCCCCGAGCCGCGGAGAACTCTTTCTTGTTCCACTTGCCAGCACGGGCCTGGGCGGTCTGGTCGCCGATGCGTCGGTCGCAGGCGACGAGGAGGCCGATGGTGAGTTCGGCGACGGCCGCGGCGTTCATGCCCGGGCAGTTGCAGACCGCGACGCCGCGGTCGGCAGCTGCGTCGCAGTCGATGTTGTCGTAGCCGGCGCCGGCACGGATGATGAGCTTGAGCGATGCGCCCGCGTTGATGACCGGTCCGGGAACCTTCGTCGAGCGGACGATGAGCACCTCGGGGTCGAAATCAGCGAGGATCGCGGGCAGGGTCTCGGGCCCGGCCTCGGGCTCGGAGCGGACCTTGCAGCCGAGGGCCTCCAGGCCGGCAACACCTTCGGACTCGAACTTATCGGCGATCAGCACACGCATGGGAACGCTCCGCTCAACAGACGATCCGAGCCTGCCCGGCGCCGTTCGTCCGGGGCATGGCCGATCGTACGCCCCGAGCGACGCGAAAACCCGCTCGCGAGGTCGTGATCAGGGGTCGTATAGGCCGACATTGATCGGGCATGCGTCGGTGTTTACGGCTCTTGCGGCATCCATACGGGCAGGTCGGCCAGCCGCTCGTCGAGCCCTTCGCTCAGCGGCACGCCCCATGCCGTGAAGTAGGGTTCGAGGTTTCTGCCGACGGTGCGGCTGAACTGCTCGACGAAGAGGTCGCGTTTGTCGTCGTCGTTGCGGGGGCGTCGATCGTGCGGGAGGTCGTCGTAGGAGCGGAAGGTCTCGCGGAACGCCTCCCAGCCGAATTCGTGCCAGAGCATCGCGTAGGTCTGGATCGCCAGAAACGGGTCCCGCTTCCACTGGTCGAACGGCGCCCCCGCCTTCTTGTGACTCTGGAATCTCTCCCAGGCGGTGCGCGGGGCGGTGCGGGTCGCTTCGGCGTCGAGGGGGTAGCCGTTGAGCGTGTTGAGCGCGAGGACGGTAAAGATGTTGACGGTGACCTCGCCGGTGCCTTCGAAGGTCCAGTCGCGGTTCTGGTGGGCGTGGCCCATCTCGTGGTAGTGGCCCCAGAGGCGATTGGGGCCCTCGGCGTTGAAGTTGTCGGTGTCGACCATCGCGCCCGCGGCGGTCTCGGGGATCACGATCGGGGCGTTCTGCGGGCAATACATGTAACCGAAAGAGAGGCGGCGTTCGGCGACATAGCGGTATTGGCGTCGGTTCCAGTGGCGCTCGGTGCGGGGCTCCATCGCCTGCATCGTGTCGTGCACACGGTCCCAGTGCTGCATGACCAGGTCGGGGCGGTCGAGCTCACGCACGACCTCGGCGGGCAGGGTGAAGGCGAGCTTGTCGGATTCGAGCTCGGCCCAGGCGACGGGGAGCGTGCGGATACGCGACCGCCACTCGTCCAGGTCCGTGTGCCCGAGCCTGTAGCGAGGCATCTCGACGGCGCCCTCGATGCGCACCTCGACCGGGCCTGATTCGGCGCGGTCGTAGGCGATGTCGATGTAGAGCGGGCCGCCGATCGGTGAGACGGCGCTTGCGCCGTCGCGTTCGACGGGCGTGCGGAAGACCGCCCGCGGCAGGCGGACGCGTTCTTCGAATCGCTGCTGGTCGAGCCACGAGCCGATCTGCACGACAAGCCCTTCGCCGTTGCCGCCGACCTCGCGGACGCGGACCGTCTCGCCCGGCGCGGCATACAGCCCGGTCGTGCGCCAGCCCGGGATCGCGTCGTCGAAACGGATCGTCCGTGAGACACGATCGAGCGCGTCGGGCACGGGACCGGGGAAAGCCGCGGCGCTGGGGTGGGCCCGTCCGGGCTCGATTCGCCTTGCGTCGAGATCCAGGAGCGCGACGGCGAGCGGATCGTCCGCGGGCGAGAGCGCACGCTCGGCCATCGAGGCGTAAGCCCGATCGAGTTCCGCGGCGTGCAGCGATGCGAGCCGGTCGGCCTCGGCGACAAGGGGGCTGTCGAGCGGGACGAGTTCGAGCGCACGGCGCGCGACGAGGCCGGCGAGCCTTGCGTCGCCTTCTTGTTCTCCCGCGAGCACGCGGAGGGCGTGCGTTGCGTTGGAAGCCGACGCCGCCAGAGGGTCGAGGCGGTAGAGACCCCTTCGGTCGGGCCTCATGACGCGCTCGGTGTACATGACGCCTGCGCCGACGAGCAGGCGGTTTGCGGCGAGGTCCTCGATGCTCGACGCCCGCCCGAGCTGGAGCTGGCCCCACGCCGTCTCGACCGACAACATCACGCCCCCGCCCCGCACCCACGCGTCGAGCTCTTCGAGCCTGCCTTCACCCGCGAAAGCCTGCGGAGAGCCGACGATGAGATCGGTCTCCGAAAACCGGACCGCCGCGGCGTTTCCACTCGCTCCTTCAATCACAAATCCGGACTCCCCGAGTGCGTCGGCCGCCCATGTCGGCACTCCCCACGCCCTGATCGGGCTTGTATCAATGCCCTCGGCGAGCCAGCGGATCTGCTTGAGCATCGCATCCCGCGTCTGGGCCCGTTCATCGGAGAGGAACCCGCCGTGCCCGATGGCGGCGACGCGCCCTTCGCCCAGCGAGGCCTTGGCCGCGAGCACGGTCCCGTCGCTCATCGCAAGCGAGGCGCGGGCGTCGCCCCAGACCACGAGCGAGGCGGGGTTGCCGCCGGTGGCGATCGCCCGTTCGGCGGGTTCGTCTGTCGCCTCGATCGCTGGGGCGGGCGTTGCGAGCACGATGACGATCGCAGAGAGCAACGCTCCGGCCCGGGCGATCCGCGGATTGATCGATCGAATGCGTAGAGACAGCTTCATAGCGCCATGCTAACGGACATTCGCGAGCGGCGGCGCCTGCGCAATCGCTCTGTCGGCCGCCCCGGCACGCCGAACAGACCGTTTGCGACGCCCGACTCCCCCATGAGGCTTCTCACTCATCCGTCTTCGCGGTTCGCCCATCGCGGTCTTCGGTGCTCGGTCTGGGTCGGTGATTGCTCCGTCCGGCTCTCTGTCGATCGCACGCCACAGGCGAGAGCGAACCCCTTCTTGGACGCAGAGGACCGAGGATGCGCTTGCTGGCCAACGGACGAAAGCGTACACTGCGACTGCGTTTTTTCGTGCCTGCTTGAGAGGACCTGATGCGCTTTCCTTTGTGTTGCGGCGGCCGCTTCGCGACTCGGGCAACAGGAGTTACAGTACATGACTAGCAAATCCGCCAACGCATCTGGGGCCTCTTCGAGCGGGGGCGTTCTCCAATCGATCGCTTCCCGTGTCAGACAAAATCCGACACTCGGCCGAGTCGCCCTTCTCTCCATCCCGGATTTCAGCAAAAAGATCCGCATCGAGCCGATCGGACCTTTTTACATACGCCTGCGTCGCCACCGGTCGTACTGGCTTCGAGACCCGTTGACCCACGAACGCACGATGTTTGGCGCCCTGCAACAAATGACTACCCAAGGCGATGTG
Source organism: Phycisphaerales bacterium (assembly GCA_007124345.1). Lineage (GTDB taxonomy): Bacteria > Planctomycetota > Phycisphaerae > Phycisphaerales > UBA1924 > SLFH01. Next base: position 12,351 of record SLFH01000260.1, read on the forward strand.
GTCTGGGATGTCGGCGCGAACATCGGGTTGTACACCAGATTCTTTGCCCAGGTGTTCGGCGCAGCGTCTGTTGTCGCCTTCGAGCCGATGACCGAGAACCAGACGCTGCTGAAACGAAACATCGAAGTCGGCGGGATCGGCGCTCGCGTCACGCACCTGCCGTATGCACTGTTCGATCGCTCCGGCCCCGCCACGCTCCAAGTAGACACCGCGCAGAGCGGGAGCGCCGCGCTCGACGATGTCACCGGGGGCCGACCCAGCGCTGGTCACGAGCAGTACGGCCTCTCAGGCAAGACCGAGACCGTTGAGATGCGCACCGGAGACGAGCTGATCGTTTCGTCGCAGGCCCCGGCGCCGGCTGTGGTCAAAATCGACATCGAAGGGGCGGAGGCGGGCTGCCTCAGAGGTATGCAGCAGACGCTCGCCGAGCACCGCCCGAGACTCGCAATAGAGTTGCACGAATTGGAGACTTCACGCGACGTGCTGCAGATCCTCGATTCCGCCGGATACATTTCGCGGGCGTTTCTGCGTCGCGACGGGGTTCGCCGCTGGGAGCGTGTGACTCCCGGATCAATCGCTACGCTCAGCAACACCTACGATCTGCACCATGTATTTGCAGAACACGCTGACACAGAGCAACTTCTGGAGACCGAACCCGCTCGGTACGAGCGGTGAGCCGGTTCGAGAGTGATGCACGGATCATGATGCGGTCCGGAACACGCCAGCCTTCAGCGGCGCAGCCCGGCGCCTTCTGCGCGTTCGAGCAGTTCGATCTGTGCCGCGGCTGCTCGGCGCGACGCCTCGGCGTCGGCGTTCTGCACCCACGGGCTTGAGCCCCGGGCCTGCTCTGCCTGGCCGGTGTCAACTTCGCGGCCGCCGACATCGATGCCCCGGATGCCGCCCCGCGTCCAGCGAGCGAGGCCGGGACGCCGGTCGATCGGTTGGGCGGGATCCCACGCGGCGGGGGCGAAGCCGAAGAGGGTGGGTTCGGAAGACTCCGGCCGCCACGGATCCCAGCCCGGGTTGATCTCGGCCGGGGCGTGTGAACGCACGCTGCCGTCGGCGAAGCCGAGATTGAAGGTTGCATCGGGATGGGTGTGGTGGAGCGGTCCGGCGCGGGCGATCCAGTCCATGTCGTCGTGCATCCAGACCTTGTTGCTGGGAAAGGCGATGTCGAACATCGTCAGGCCGCCGAGGCGTGCGCCCGACGGCAGCAGGAAGTCGCGGTGTGTCCGGCCCTGACGCAGGCGGGAGCGAGTGGCCTCCGCGTCGCGTTGGGCGGTGTCGTACATCCCGGTGACGGTGACGAACGACGAGCTGTACAGCACCCGCCAGCCGTCGCCCTTGGGGTCGGGCTGGTCTTCGGCGTGCGCGTAATCGAGGAAATCGACCCCGTTGTTGCGCTGCCAGAGCGTTCGCCGCCGGTCGGCGGGATGGATGACCAACGGCTCGGGAAGACGCGACGCGAGAAAGTCCTGCAGAATCAGAACCGTGTACAACTCGTGCGGCAGCCAGTTCGGGTCGTGCGGGCCCGGCGAGTGGCGTGTCCGGCGTGCGATGATCTCGGCGGCCTGGAGAGCCGCGGCTTCCCCGTCGTGAGCGGCACGCCGCATCCCATCGCGGATGAAGTCGAATTCGGAGCCCGGGAAACCGGCGTCCCGGCCTTCAACCGGCGCCCGCCAGCTGAACGAGGGAATGCGGTCTTCGTAGGTGGCCGCGTAGGTGTTGTTGGCCAAGGCGATCTGCCGAAGGTTCTCGGCGCCGCGGACGCGGGTCGCGTCGTCTCTCGCCTTGCCGAGCATGACCGGGGCCATGACGCCGAGGAGCGGGAGCGCGATCGCCGCGACGGTAAAGAGTTCCATGAGCGTAAAGCCCCGCCTCGCCTGCGCCATCGGAAGGGCGGAACGCGTCGACGGGGCGTGCGGTCGGAGCTTACGGCAGAGCATGGCGGTCCCTTTCCCCGCGACCGTGTGCTCCCGACAACGGTCGGGCCCGGGCCGCAGCAACCTGCCCAGCCTAACGCGCCCCGGACCACCGGGCAATGATTATCTGTCGGCTTCTCCGCCCGACCGGCAGAAAATGGAACCTCGGAGCGTCTCATGCGTCAAACAACAAGACTCACTGCGCCCATTGTCGGCGCCGCACCGGATATCGGAGGACTGATGGCCAGCATCGCTACAGCGTGTTTGAGACGGACCGCGACGATCGCGCTGGCGTGCGCCGTGCTCTGCGTCCTTGGCTCATGCGGCCACGATGAGCGGCTGGTCGAGATCCAGCACGAGCACACGCTCGACGAAGCGGACTTTGCGAGGGTCAACCAGTACCGCGTCCGGTTGGCTCGGCTCGGCGTCTCGCCGCTGGCGGACGGAAGGATCTTGCTTCATATCCACAAGCTCTCTTACAGGAGTGATCAAGACATCGATCTGGTCGCTATCGATCCCGTCGACGGCTCGTGGACTGCGTTCACACTTCCTTTCATCAGGAACCCGAATCCGGATTGGGCGGAGCAGTTGGTCTCGGACAGCATTATGTTTCAGCCGACGCAGTCCCTGTTCATCACCCGCACGGATCTCGACGAGCGTGTGGTCCGCGTCGTGTCGCCTGTTCTGAGCGGGGAGACAAGCCCTGTCTGGTTCGATCCCCGGATCAGCCCCGACGGGCGTCGGGCCATCGCGACGAAGCTCGCCGGCGGGAACACTCCGCCCCTGGTTGAACCTTGGGTCTTGCACGACGATCCAGCCGATGCGAGCCCTGTCGAGATCGATGTTTTTGACCATGGTTCGCTCCGCTGGACGCACGACGGTTCCGGCTACTTTGTCCAGCGGCATCAGCAGCGAGATCCCAGAACTGCCGATCAAACAGACGCGTTCGGCGTACCGCTGCGGATGCCGACGACTCGGCGCACCGAAACCTATATCGACCGTCACGATCTCGATTCCGACCGGGTCGTGCGCGTGGTGCGAACGATTGAAGGCTTTCGAATCGGCGAGCCCTCGCCTTGCGGCAGATACATCGCCGGCTCGCGACAGTCGAACGCGTACGACGGCGGCGCCCGCCTGATCGGCATTGCGGAAATCGCCACGGGTCAGCTCCGCTGGATCGATGTCCCGTGGGGCCCGCACCCGGACGGCGTGCCGAGGGCCGGCAACCGGGTGAGATTTCCTTTGTACGCCTGGCGCGCCGACGGGGAGCGCTTTCTGGCGATGGTGATCATGAGCTATCTTTCGGGACGTGATACAGAGTTCTTCGTCGGCGAGTTCGACCCCGAGAGCGAGGAGATGGTCCGGTCATGGGAGATCACCCCCGACCACGGCAGGCCCATGTTCCACCCCGACGGCACGATCATCATCCCACGCAAGGGCGTCGGGCTCGAAACACTCAACGACGACGGCAGCATTTCGGTACTCTGGAGGCTCGACAGCCTGTTCGGCGGGCCGTGAATTGAGCCGGAAGCTGACCGGAAGGGGACCGAAACGGGCACGCGCCCCGTGACCCCACCGAGAAGGAGGACGACACGATGCGACGCACACGCACAACAACGGGCCTTGCCGGCACCGTCGCCGCCCTGCTGCTCCTGGCGACCCCATCGCCCGGACAGCTCGAAATCACTCCGCCCACCAGCGAGCCCCGGACGGCGAGCGAGATGAGCCAGTGGGACCGGCCGATCCCGGAGGGCGCGGCCAATGTGACCTTTTCCGCCACGCCCATCGGCGGCTCTCGCGTGCTGCTGATCGTGGACTCGCAACGCCCGCGCGGCATGGCCTTCACGAGCAACTCGTTGATCGATCTGGACCTGCGAACCGGGGAATGGACCGCGCGGCATCCGGTGGCGCGGCGTATCCGCCCCTTCGACCACGCCGCGGGCAAGCTGCTCTTCCGCGTCCTCGAAAGAGGGATGCGAGACGGCGAAACGACATTTGTACAGTCCGTCTGGATGCTGGACACCGCGGACTGGCAGGCCAAGCCGCTGTTCGAGCCGGGTGAGGACGCCACGCACGGCCTTGTCAGCACCGGCTGGCTCTCATCGGACGGGTCGGTCGCCGCGCTCACGATGGAGACCGAAGCCGCCGCCGCCCGCTTGCCGCGGTGGACGGCGCTCGTGTATCGCGACGGAGACCCCGAGCCCGTCACACACGAAGCGTGGATGATTTTCCGCTACGCCGAGCTCTCGCCCGACGGCGGCAGCATCCTCCGATTGACACCCCGCATCAAAGGAGACCCCGAAGCCGGAGACCCCATCGAACTCGGAGCGACCGTGCTCGAATCGATCGACACCGCGACCGGCCGATCAGAAACACACGACATCGACCTCGAATCCATCACTTCGTTTGTGCTCTCGCCGGACGGATCGAATGCGGCGGTGTTCACATACGACTATGACAACAACCACGCGATCGATCTGGCCGTCGTTGATCTGCAACAGGCCGCCATCGCGCACACCGCCCCAACCGGCCTCATGGTCATCGAACACACTCCCCGTTGGATCGACCAGGGCGTGATCGTCGGATTCAGACCCTCGTACGGATCGCCGACCGTGGGCGCCGTGCTCTACAACGCCCAAGCCGAGGAGATCGGGCGCTGGACCTTCCCGGGCAAAGTGATCTCGTCATGGTTCTCCCTGCCCGGCGAAGAGCACCCGTACGCCGTGGTCGACAACGAGGACATCGTCCAGCTCCTGCCAGACGGGGCGTTCCGGCCGGTCTGGTCGTTGCGTTTGCTCGAGAAGTAGGTACGCTGTTGGGCGTGGGGTTGCTTGTTCAATGAGCCCTCAGCGGCAACACGTACCGCTGCACACTAACTGCGGCAACACCTTCCGGCGGCGCGTCTGGTCGCTCCACCGCAGCCCGCTGCGCAATCCGTAGCCGCTTTCGCCGGCCCATGCGGCTTTGCCGTCCGGGGCTGTCGGCATCGAACAGATCGCCTGGGCCCACATCCGCAAGCACAAGTGCGTAAGCGTCTCATCAGGCTCTTGCTTGTCGGTGGTCGCAGACATCGCCTCTGCGGGTTAGGCCCGATTGCTTCCGAGGTAGGATTCGTCATCATACTCATAGCCGATCTCCTTCACTGCATCGGCTCAAGATGGACAGTCCTGTTGATGGCCGCGTCGAACCTGACGCTTGCTCGGATGCGTTTACCGAAGCAACCACACCCCTACGCCTACCAAGAGAGAGTTAACAGAATGAGTTCGACACGAACAACGGCGCCGATTTTTACCGCACTCGCGGGGATCGTGCTCTGCGCGGGCTCACCGATCCAGGCGATGGGCAGCAACATCATGGGGACGGCGCAGGGCTTCAGTGTGCTCGCCGGCACGACGGTGACCAACACCGGCCCGACCCTCGTCACCGGGGACATCGGCGTCTGGCCGAGCGACGCTGACATTCACCTCCCGCCCGGCATCACGAAGGGAACGGTCCACATCGGCAACGCGACGGCGCAGCGGGCCCATGCCGATGCCCTCACCGCCTACAACGATCTCGCGGGCAGGGCGACCACCCGGACTCTGACGGGGACCGATCTCGGCGGCATGACGCTCACGCCTGGCGTGTACACGTTCTCGTCGGCCGCCTTCCTAAACGGCCGGCTGACGCTGGACGCGCAGGGAGACCCCAACGCCCAGTTTGTCTTCCAGATGGTCAGCACGCTCATCACCGCGAATGACTCGTCGGTGGTCGGCATCAACGGCGCCGACGGGAGCGAAGTCTTCTGGCAGGTCGGAGATTCGGCGACACTCGGCGCAGACACGGACTTCATCGGCAACATCGTCGCCAACACGAACATCACACTGGAAACGGGCGCCGAGATCATCGCCGGCAGGGCCCTCGCCCTCACCGGCGCGGTCATGCTGAACACCAACTTCATCGACTCGACATTTTCCAGTATCACGATCATCCCGCTGCCCACCGGCGCCGGCCTGGCCGGACTCGGCCTCGGGCTGGTTGCTCTGCGTCGGCGACGCTAGAGCGATCAAAGCGGCCGGCCGTTCTGGCTTTGTTCGATCCGGCCGCTCATCCATCCAACTGACCCTCTTCGATCCGGGCCTGTGACAGTCATGGGTTCGGATCGGTTTGTGTGGGTCCGGGCCATATCCTCGCTCCATGAACCTCGACCTTTCAGGAAGACGGGCCTTGGTCTGCGGGGCGACGCAGGGCATCGGGCGGGCAGCGGCGGTCCAGCTCGCCCAGCTGGGGGCTTCGGTCACGCTGGCCGCACGCGATGAGGGACGGCTCGCCGAGACCGTCTCGGTCCTGCCCGACGACGGGGGGCAGGAGCACGACTGGTTCGCCGCGGACTTCGCCGATCCCGACGCGGTTCACGATGGCGTCCGGGGCGTCCTGGACGCTGGACATACCTATGCGATCCTGGTGAACAACACCGGGGGCCCCGCGGCAGGGCGGGCGATCGACGCCTCCGTCGGCGCGTTCATCGACGCCTTCCGGATGCACCTCGCCTCGTCGCAGACGCTTGTGCAGGCGCTCGTGCCCGGGATGCGGGCCGGGGGCTACGGGCGGA
>SLFH01000037.1 GCA_007124345.1 Phycisphaerales bacterium
GTCAAGCAGGGCTGCATCGCCTACAAGATCGCCGCCCACGCGGCCGATGTCGCCCTTGGGATTCCCAACTCGCGCGACCGCGACGACGACCTGACGCGTGCCCGCGCAGCGCTGAACTGGGAGAAGCACTTCGAACTCAGCTTCGACCCCGACACCGCCCGCGCCTACCACGACGAAGACCTCGATGTCGACACCGACTTCTGCGCCATGTGCGGGCACGACTGGTGCTCGGTCCGCATCAGCAAGGAGATCCAGGAGTTCGCCTCGGGCAAGGCCGAGGGCTTCGAACGCGTCGGCAAGGACGGCAAGGCCGGCGCCCCCGTCCGCTCGGACGCCCTGACCGAGGAGCAGCAGAAGATTCTCGAGCAGCGGGGCTACCTCTCGCCCGAAGAGATCCACAAGCTCGCCAGCAAGGTCGCCAAAGCCGTGGAGGCCAAGGACGACGGCAAGGCCGCCTGCCACTCAGACTATGTCGACCCCGAGGAGGCCAAGCGGATGCAGCAGGCCAAGGCGGGCGAGAAGATTGTGCCGCTGGACGCGAGGCCGGCCTTGGGGATCTCGAAGGAGGATCGGTTGATCTGAGGGGGTTACTCCCGCAGCGATTGAACTCGTTGGATCTGGCTCAGTAGGTGATAGATCTCGTCTCTACGCTGCTCTGTCAGCCGTGGCGACTTCGGTGACTTCAACCTCGTGACCAGCGCGTTGGGGTTCAGGACCCAAGTTTCGCCCTGATAACCGTCTTTGACGAACCAACCGGGGAAGAGCACAACAGGCTTAATCGGACAGCTTGAGGCGAAGGTTCCGAGTTGCTTCCGGATGGTATCGGCCGCGGCTCTCGCCTGCGGGATCGGGCTCCGAGGCAGCTTTACCTCATTGACGAAGACCGAATCGCCGTCGTGCTCGATCTGATGAGACTTTCGGGGGTGCTTGCGCAGCGTCTTTGTCTCAAGCACGAAGACGCCTTCGGGGCCGATCAGCACATGATCGATGTTCGACTTTCCCTTAGGGTGGTTGATCTCGATGTCGTGGAGAATCCGGTAGCCCGCCAGCCCGAGTTCGCTGAGGGATTCGGCGACCGCCCGCTCGCCACGCATTCCCAGCAAGAAGTCATCGAGCCGTGACACAGATGAAATCATGAAATAGATGCTGAGGCCTATCAGTGGAACAGCGAACGACAGTGTTTTCAGGGCATCGGGCGAGATGCCGAAAAAATGACTTAATAAAAAGTTTATGACCATGGCGACCGCAAACGTTAGCGCAAAGATCGACACCATGATTGGAGCAAGCTGCTCAATGGCCAACATGTGCGTGGAGTCCCCCGCGTAGCGAAGGACAGGGTCATTGATCGGTGACCTCGGCTTGGGATTCTGCTTGTGCATCGGTCTCGTCCCCTTACGATCGATGTTGTGTCAAGCGTGACGCATCATACCGGATCGAGTTCCGGCTTCGCCGGATCCTTCTCAAACCCCAGCCTGATCGCGTACGACATCAGGTATAGCGTCAGAAACCACGCGATCGTCAGTTCGCGCAGCTCCGATTCGTCCATCTTGTCCCACAGCGGGTGCACGCTCACCCACGACGCGAGGCGGACCACCAGGAAGTACGCCGCCGCCGCCCAGCACATCGACGGCGCCAGGATCCACCACAGCCGCTCGTCCACGCGGCCGACCTTCTTCCGCAGCGCCAGCAGGCCCACCGGCACGAGCAGGCCCGCGACCATGACAAAGGTCTCGACCACCGCCCGCGGCTTCTGGTTCAGCCACGAGGTCGTGTTATGTATGTTCGTCTCGCCCTGGTAGTTGATCTGTTCGAAGAACTCGGGCGACTCCCAGCCGAACCACCACTGGCCCCAGCTCACCTCCTCGCCCGCGAAGTAGACGCACGCGAGGATCCAGAGCGCCAGGTACACCTTCAGCCAGTTCCACTTCACGCGCTTGCGCCACTTCACCAGCGCGAACGCCGCCGCCAGAATCCCCGGGATCAGCACGAAGAAGGTCAGGTCCTCGATCAGGCCGGCCCCCTCGAAGCTGTCCTTCTCGAGGTACTCCGCCCAGAGCACATCGTCCGTCGCGGCGACATGCGCAAAGTGAACCGCCCAACCGACAGTCACCAGGGTCGCCACGACCGAAGCGACAAGCATCACAACACGACCATGAGGGTTCTGCATGGCGAGCCCCGTTTGAACAGCCGCGGGCCCGCCGCGGCGGATTACACCGCCGGCCGAGCGGGCAGGTCCGACACGACCTTGAGCCCCACAATGCCCGCGACAATCATTGCGATAAACAGCAGCCGCGCCGCCGTTACAGGCTCTTTATAGATCGCGATGCCGAGGAACGCAACCCCAACGCTCCCGATCCCCGTCCAGACCGCGTACGCCGTGCCGATCGGGATCTGCAGCATCGCGCGGCTGAGGAGATAGAAGCTCACGGCCATCAGCCCCAGCGTGATCAGGCTCGGACGCAGCCTCGTCCAACCCTCCGTCGACTTCATCGAGACCGCCCACGCCACCTCGAACACGCCCGCGACAAACAGCATCAACCACGCCATGGATCTCTCCCGGGGAATGGTGGCACGGCTCGCCGAGCCGTGTCGGGCGAACGGTCAGGGACCGGTGTCGGTAATCAACGGACAACCGCCGGCGTTCAGCGCCGATCGTCCTCGTCGTCGAAGTACGCCTCGGGGTCGTCGGGCATCGCAGCCAGAATGTCTTCCTGCTCCGGGTCGGCCTCCAGCGCCAGCCGCACCTCCGCCTCGGCCTCCTCGGGCGATGCCGCGGCGAAGTCGATCATCTGCACTTCCTCGTCGCGCGTATCGTGCGATCGGTCGTCGCGGCTCTTTCGCGGCCGGACGATCAGCTTGATCGGCACTTCCTCGAACGGCAGCGCCTCGTGCAAGCGGTTCAGCAAAAACCGCTCGTAGTTGGGCGTGAAGAGTTCCGGCCGGTTGACCACCAGCGCGATCGTCGGCGGGTTGGTCGCCACCTGCGCGACGAAGTACACCTTCACCTGCGTGCCCAGCTTGTTCGTCGGCCCCCGCGTCTCCAGAATCCCGCGGATCAGCCGGTTCAGCTCGCCCGTCGAGACGCGCGTCGACGCCTGCTCGAACAGCTCGAAGGCGAGGTCCATCGTCTGCTTGATGTTCAGCCCGTCTTTGGCCGCCATGATCGCGATCGGGGCGTCCCGCAGGCCCTTGAGCTCCTCGCGCAGGTAGCGGTCGAAGAGCTGGGGCGTGATCGGCCTGCCGTCGCGCCCCTTCTGTCCGTCGACCAGGTCCCACTTGTTGATCACCAGCACGCACGGCTTGTACGCCTTCTGCGCCAGCATCGCGATCTGCTCGTCGACCTGGCTCACAGGCTCCGTCGCGTCGATCATGAACAAGACGACATCCGCCCGCAGGATCGCCCGCTGCGTCCGGTCCAGCGCGAACCACTCGACCCTGCCCTGAAAACTCTTCTTCTTACGCAAGCCCGCGGTGTCGATCGCGACGACAGACTTGCCGTCGTAGTCGAAGCGGATGTCCACCGCGTCGCGCGTCGTCCCGGGGATCTCGCTGACGATCACGCGTTCCTCGCCGGCGAGCTTGTTGAGCAGCGTGCTCTTGCCCGCGTTGCGCTTGCCGACGATCGCCACGCGCAGGTCCGCCCGCGCCACCCGCTCGTCCTCGGGCGAGGGCTCGGGCAGGAGGTCGTACAGCGCGTCGCTGAACATCCGACGCTGGTAGTTGTTCTTCGCCGAGACCATCATGGGCTCGCCGAAGCCCAGGGCGGCAAACTCCAGCCCGTGCGCCTCCCACCCCTCGCCGTCGCACTTGTTGGCCACCACCCGGATCGGCGCCTGGCTCCCCTCGCGATCGGGCAATGGTCGCGAACCCATCCGGCGCTCGCGCAGCATTTTGGCGATTTCCTCGTCCTGCGGCGTCGGCCCCGCCTGGCAGTCCACCACAAACAGCACGAGGTCCGCATCCGCCACCGCCTCGGCGATCTGCTTCTCGATCTCCGGCGTCAGCCGCCCCAGATCGTTGCCAACCTCGTCGTGGCGCTGCCCCTCGGCGGTGTAGACGCCGTAGCCCCCCGTGTCGGTCAGCTCGACGGGCTTGTCCGGCCGCTCGCCGTCGGGCGAGGGCAGGGTGACGACATTGGTCACCCGGTCGCGCGTGACGCCGGGCAGGTCGTCAACGATCGACACACGCTGGCGGGCCAGCATGTTCATGATGGAGCTTTTGCCGACATTGGGCCGGCCGACGATGGCAACGCGTGGGAGGGGCATGGCAGGGATTCTAGGGGTCCGCCCGCGAAAACCCGACCGGGCCGCAACAATCCCGCCCAGATGCTCCAAGATCGACAGCAGATCCGCCGCTTCCCCCTCATCGTCGGCCCGACCGCCGGCGGCAAGACCGCCCTCGCCGTCGAGGTCGCCCTCGCCTTCGAGGCCCTCACCGGCGTCCGGGGCGAGGTCGTCTCCGCCGACTCGATGCAGATCTACCGGGGGCTGGACATCGGCTCGGCCAAGCCGACGCCCGCCGAACGCCGCGGCGTCCCGCACCATCTCATCGACATCGCCGACCCCACCGACGCCTTCTCCGTCCACCAGTGGCTCTCGATGGCCGAGGCCGCGATCGACGAGATCCGCAGCCGCTCTGCGGCGCCCGTCGTCGCCGGGGGCACCCACCTGTACATCAAGGCCCTGCTCGACGGCCTGTTCGAGGGCCCGGGCGCCGACGAAGCCCTCCGAACACAACTCGCGGCCATCCCCGCCGCCGAGCGACGCGCCGAGCTCGAACGCGTCGACCCCGATGCCGCGGCACGCATCCACCCCAACGACGAACGACGCACCATCCGAGCCCTGGAGGTCTACCGCCTCACCGGCACACCCATCAGCGAGCACCAGCGCCAGTGGGACCAGGGCCGCCAGCGGGACGACCGCGTGCTCATCGGGCTGGAATGGCCCGCCGACGCCCTGAGCCGCCGCATCAACGCCCGGGTGAGGCAGATGGTCGAGCAGGGGCTGATCGAGGAGGCCAGAACCCTCTGGGAGGCGGGGCGGCTGGGCCCCCAGGCCCGCGAGGCGCTGGGGTACAAGCAGCTTATTGAACACTTCGAGGGCCGCAATGGTTTGGGCGACGCGATCGAGGCGATCAAGATCGAGACCCGCCGATTCGCAAAAAACCAGCGGACCTGGCTGAGGCGTCTGAAAGCCGTCCCCGGCTCGGTCTGGATCGACGCCGCCGAAACCCCGCCCGAAGCGTGGGCGCAAGTCGTTGTCAGCACTTGTCTTAGGGCCGATTGACCACCCCCCGATCCCCCCTACGCTCCTCCCCCCGGATCGGGCGCGATCCGAGGCCCGTGCTGGAGGGATCCGCCCGGTCCGACCGAGAAGAAATCACCCCGCCGCGGCACGGTCCGTGCTTGACTCCGGGCCTGATGGCGGGATGTTGTTCGCGGGCACCAGCCCGGCCGGGGCACGTCAGCCACCGGCGGAAAACCGATCGAATGGCAAAGAAAACCACCAAAAAGTCCCCAAAAAAGACCGCCCCCAGGACCTCCAAGAAGACGGCCTCCAAAGCCGTTGGGGGCGGGTCGCGCAAGCGCGGCGGCAAGGGAGCGGGCCTCGGCGTCAAAGCCGGCGACGCCAAGGGCAAGCACCTCGTCATCGTCGAATCGCCCGCCAAGGCCAAAACCATCAATAGGTATCTGGGCCAGGACTACATCGTCCTCGCCTCAATCGGCCATGTCCGCGACCTGCCCAGCAAGGCCCCCAAGGGCTCCAAGCAGCCCGTCCCCGGCGTCGACCTCGAGAA
>SLFH01000151.1 GCA_007124345.1 Phycisphaerales bacterium
CGATCAAGCTACGCAGCAGGCGAGAGCCGACCCGACGCCTGAGACCCAACCGCACGCCCCGCGTCGTCAGCCACGCCCCAAACGCGAAAAACGCCAGAACAACGACCGCCATCAACAGCAGCGGCAACGCACGCACAATGTCCCGACGCAGCGACGCGAGACCCGTCTGCGCGCCGCTGAAATCCCATATCGATGCCTCCCTCACGGACATCTGGTTCGCGACAGCAGCGACATCCTGCGTGTTACGCGCCAGATCGCCCGCCCACCTCTTCAGTTCCTCAGACTCCGCAACCCCGCGAAGAAACACCACGCCCTCTTCCACCTGAACATTCGGATCGGTGAACCATCCCGTCGCGATGAGAATGCCCTCCAAACGCTCGCGGATCTGGTCATCGCGAGCCACCGGCTCGATGTCCACCCTGGCCGTCGCCGGCGAAACCTGATCCCTCGCCGGAGCAGACTGACCGGGGCCCTGATCTCTGGAAACCGTCTGCGCCCTGCCCGACGAAACACCCTGAAACAGCACCAAACCCAGCAGCACTGCGGCCAGAAAGCATCGAGAGCCGGTGTTGACCGCAAGACAGCCCATCGAACGATTGTAGAGGGCTCAAGAAACAGGAAGGCATGATCGAGAGTGCCCCGCCGGTGATCGACTCCGGACGCGCAAGCCCTCCATCCGGCGCTTCCGCCGACAACGACCTCTGGCGAAGCGGTCATGACCGCAATGAGGGAAATGGCGGCAAGGACGCCGAACGGGGGATCCAGGCCCCGACTTCCCCCCGAGTCGCAAGTTCCCACTTCACCGCCCCCAGAGGCGTGCCGACGGCCAGCCAGCGACCTCACGCACCGCCAGATCGCGCCCGCGCACCCTTCCCGTCAATCTGGGCAAATTCCCGTTGACTCGCTCCGGCCGATCCGGTACTTTCGCCCTCCCGGCGGCCCAAGCGGCAACATCCAGACACCGAGGCTCATCACGAACGGAGGCGTGACATGGTTTCATCGTGTTCATCGGCAAGTGACGCGTGCGGCGAAGCTGCGCCGGCACTCCCCACACCCGCGCAGATCATCAAGGCGCTCGACAGGTTCGTCATCGGTCAGGACAGACCCAAACGCGACCTCGCGGTCGCCGTCTACAACCACTACCTCTCCCTCGCATACGCCGCACACCCCGCGGCAAGGCACAAAGACCTCGGCCCCCAGCACATCCTCCTCCTCGGCCCTACCGGCAGCGGCAAGACCTACCTCGTCCGGCGCATCGCCGAACTCCTCGATGTCCCCATCGTCTTCGCGAGCGCAACCTCGCTCGTCGAGGTCGGCTACAAGGGCGAGAGCGTCGATTCCTTGCTCGAAAGCCTCATCTCCCAGTGCGGCGGCGACACCCAGAAAGCCGAACGCGGCATCATCTACATCGACGAGTTCGACAAAATCAGAAAGCCGAGCGTCAACCTCGGGCGCGATGTCTCGGGCGAGGGCGTCCAGAACGCCCTGCTCACGCTGCTCGACGGCCGCCGAACCACCACCGGCGGCTACCACACCTCCAAAACCACGCTCGATGTCTCGAAGATCCTGTTCATCTGCACCGGCGCCTTCTCTGAGCTGCCGCAGATTGTGCGCAGCCGGATCGACGGCGCCGGAGGCTTCGGCTTCGGCGCCGGGCGCGAGCTCGCCCGCATCGAAATCGAGTCCGACGATGACGCCTACGCCCAGGGCGTCCACGACGACCTGATCCGGTATGGCTTCATCCCCGAAATCGTCGGCCGCTTTGCCGCGATCACAGCACTCAGAACGCTCTCAGAAGACGACCTCGTCCGCATCCTGACCGACGCGGGCGACTCGACCCTCGAAAAACAGCGGACCCTCTTCGCCATCCACGGCATCGAGCTGCTTTTCCCCAGCGAGTCGCTCAGGACCGTCGCGCAGATGTCACGCCGGCTCGGCACGGGGGCGCGGGGGCTCGTCAGCCTCGTCCGCAACGCGCTGGACGACGTCAACTGGCGCCTGCCCGACCTGCAGGAAGAGGGCGTCGACCGCGTGGTCATCACGCCCGAGACCGTACGGCGGACCGGCGAGCCGATCGTCCTCCGCCGCGACGACCCGCTGCCCCCCGAGTGGGCCGACGAGGTCACACCGAACGATCCGAAGCCCCACGAGGAAGCCGATCAGCAGCGCCCGCCGCTTCCGGACATCAACACGCTCCGCGCCTCGGCCCTCCACCCCGGAGGCGTTGCCGCCGCCACCCCGTCGGCTGGATCCTCCCCAGGGATCACCGACACCAGGAGCTGGTCGCCCGCGCGCGTCGCCAGGCGTCTGGAGCGCGTCAAGAAGGAGCTCGATTGGCCCAACACCACGGGCTCGGCTCGGAAGTGGTGGGAGGCCTTCGAGAACGAGAACCGCACACGCACTGCGCTCGTGCTGCGGGTCGCCGAAGAGCTGCTCGTCCGCAAAGCGACGATCACCGAGTTTTTCCTGGCGTATGTCTACAGCAACTGCGACAACATCCAGGGAAACCTCCTCTACCTGGACTACACGCGGATCAAGAACCGCGAAGTGAAGAAGAGGAAGAAGCGGGCGCAGGCGAACTCGAAGCCGAAGCCCACCGACCTGTTCCCCGCCCAAGCCGATGAAAAGTCCGGTGCAGACGGCGATGGCGATGCCGAGAGCGACAACAACCACGAGTTTTCCCGGATTCTCACGGTGCGGGGCTGTCTGGCCTCCAAACCGGAAGGGGCCCCGGAGAAGTCGGGCCGAGCTCACGGATCTGACGCGCCGCCTGAAGGGCTCGACCCTCGCGTTCGATCGTGCTTCCGCCTCCGGGTGAGTCGGAACAGGGCGCGAGTCACCGTCAGCCGAGCCGCAGGGATCGCTTCTCTTCGCAGGCGATTGCCGCGGCAAGACCCTCGGCGACTTCCAGCGATCGCACAAGGCAGGACAGTGCTCCGGCCGTGGCTCGGGTCCAAGCGTCGCCCGGGCGGCCGGTCTCGACCAGGTGAGGCTCGGTGTGCAGGCCGCAGCCGAGACACTTGAGCACGGCTTCCTTGCGCGTCCAGATCTGGAAGAAGAGCCGAGGTTCGGGCGTCTGACGCCAGAGCGCCAACTCCCGGTCTGTCAGTGTGAGTCGGAGGAGGCGTTCGTCGATGGCGTCTGGTTCGACGCGGGCTCGGGGTGTCCCCGATCGCAGGAGGAGTTCGGGGTCGACCCGCTCGATGTCGAAGCCCACGCGGCAGCCGTTCGTCACGGCGAGCGCCGCGGCGCCGTCGCACGATGAGGCGCTCCAGCAGAGTTCGGGCAGCAGGGGGGAGGACGGGCGGCCGTAGGCGTCGCGGGTAACACTCGATTCGTCGAATGGTGTGGCGGCGAGGTCGGTCAGTACACCGTCACGCAGGCGGCGTGAGATCGACCTCGCCTCGGAACGGTTCCAGGGGCCGAGCTCCAGCCGGAGGTCGATGAGGCCTGGCTTTGGCGGCGCGTGGGTCATCGCGGCTGCCCGTCCGAGGCGGAGCTCTTACTCGCCGCGGCCTCGGCCGAGTTCTCCTGTATCGCGGCCTTCGCCGCGACTGCCGCGCCGGTCGTCAGCATCTTCAGGTGGTCGACCTCGACGCTGACGGTGCGGAACGGCCCGCGGAGGTAGGGCTTCAGACCGTTGCTCTTGGCGTGCAGAATCGGAAGGAGGTGTTGCCGGGCTGTCGCCGACTTGACGAGCACCGCCGGTACATTCAGGCGAGGCGGAGTCCACGAGGCGAAGGCGTGGTGGATCCTCTTCCAAAGCTCACGGTTTGACTCCGCGGCCTTCTCGCAGGTTTCTGGCGTCCGCTGCTTCTTTGCCGGCGCCTGGCGCAGGCCCTGCCGAACTCTCGCGTTGATCTTCGCCGCGATCGTTTGGCGCGAGCGCACGAGGTACGCGGGTGCATACGCGTCGAGCAGGACGATCTCCCGGATCGCCGCGCCACGCTCAAGCAGCCCAGAAGCAACCCCGAACGCAACGACTCCACCCAGCGAGTACCCCATGATCCGCAGGGTGCACCCCTCGGCCTCGTCGATCGCCGCCTGCACGGCGCGATCGATGAACGCACTCCGTATCGTCTCGGCGTCCGCGTCTGGCGGGAGTTCGTTGGCGATGGTCACGAGATCGCAGCCGATCATGCGTTCAACGCTCGGTTCGTGCTCGCTGTAGGCGGACCAGAACGCGTGCAGATCGACCGCTCGACCCGACGATCCCGGAATCGCGAGCATCGCCCCGTTCCCATCGGATGGTTCTCGCCGCTTGAACAACGCGTACGGGCGCTCGGGGTCCTCCCGCACCCAGCGGAGCAGCCCTTCGAAGGTCGGTTCACGCAGGAACTCGCCGACATGCAGCTTCAGTCCCGTCCGATCGTGGATCATCGCGCCGAGCTGCATCGCCCTGAGCGAGCTGCCGCCCGAAGCATAAAAGTCGCGATCCGGGTCCAGCGCCGAGCCGAACAGTTCCGTCCACAACTCTGCCAGTACATGCGCCGTGTGCTGGGCGTGGAGGGGCTTCGGCCGCTCGGTGGGCGTTGATGTCTCCGGCTGCGTCGGCTCGGATGCGATGGCGGCATTGGGTCTGCGCACCACCGTTGATTCACCGCGGATGACCTCGATCACACCTCTTGCGATCGCCTCCAGATCCTCCCGGTCGACGCTGCTCGATGACGCCTCCAGCCACAACCTCGTCCCGGACGACCGACGCTCGACATGCAACGCCACACCGAACCTCGCCGCCAGTTGCGGCACGACGATCGGCTTGAAAGTCCGTCCTCCCGCCCGCAGTTCTGCGTCTTCGATTACGCGGTATGTGAAACCGAACCGAGTCGCGTGCCCGACCGCGAGCGGGTTGAGCTCACGGATACGCCGGATCACCCGCTCGATCGGCAAGACCGACTCGCCCTGCGCGCTGCGGATCTGCGCCTGCAAGCCCGCGGCTTCGTGCGAGGCGTCGATGATCCGCATGTCCAGACAGCATCCGACAAGGCGTTGCAATTCTGGGCGGACGCGTTTGGAGATCGGTGTCATCACCCAGCGGCCGGGGTCGCCGTACCGGCTCTGCAGCGCCCGCCCAAAGACGCCGAGGATCAGCGCCGCCGGCGCAACACCTTCGGACGCAGCGCGAGCGTCGATTTCCCGTCCGATGTCGCCGGACGCATCGATCGCGAACTCGATGCCCTGCTGCGGCCCCGAGTCAGGCAGCGGACCGGGAGGTGGGGCGGTTTGAGCGATCCGCTCGGCGAGATCGTCGGCCGCTTGTTCGTCCAGCCATCGGCGCTCCAGGGCGACAAACGCGCCGTATCCCGGCGAACGGTCCGGCTCGCGATCTTCCAGCAGTTCTGCGAGTTCGGCTTCGATCAGTTCGATCGACCACTCGTCCACGGCGGCGTGGTGGTACGCCACGACGATGAGGCTCGCCCCGTCCGTCAGACGCCACGCGTGCACACGCACGGGCATCGCCGAGGCTTCGATCCGGCGGGCGATTGTCTCGATCACAATTCGAGGCAGGTTGCCCTCGATCGAAGCCGAGTCCGTCGGAAGCGATCCCTCTTCACAGAACCACGCTCCCGACCCGGGATCGTGCCAGACTCCGCGCACGTCGTCGTGCTCGAACACGAACCCCGTGCGGAGCGCCTCGTGGCGTTCGAGCAGGCGCGTCCACGCGGCCTGTAATCTGTCGGTGTCCATGCCCGGGCGAACGACCCATGCCTGGTGCACAAGCATCGCCCGCCCTGTCGGATCGCGTTCGCTCTCTAACAGCACCCGCTGGCGGATATC
>SLFH01000034.1 GCA_007124345.1 Phycisphaerales bacterium
AGCGCGTCGAAAATGCGGCCCAGGTGGTCCTCGGCGTCGGGGAGCATCTCGGGGGTGAGCATCGAGGCGGGGTCGAGGAGCAGGCCGATCCCCTCTGGCGCCCGCTCCATGAAGTTTCGGCAGCTCTGCGCGTCGCTGAGGACATGCCTGGCGTGCGGGCGGAGGCAGATGGTCATGGCGCGGGCGACGAGGGTCGGGCTGAGGCGCTCGATGACCTTCTCGAAGGCTTCCCAACCTTCAGAGGTCCATGTACGGAAGTCGCGCGGGAAGATGCCGGCTGCGGGCGTGGCGTCTGCGGGGAGCCAGCCGCTCCAAGCGATGATTCGCTCTGGGCAGGGTGGCTCTGGCAGGGCGGGGACGGCGCCGGCGAGGAGGTTGACGCGGTCGGCGATGGTGGCCCAGACGCCGCGGTCGCGTCCCGGGCCCTCCAAGGGAACGACGGCACGGTCGGCCCATGAGTCGCCGGCGCCCGCTCGATCCGGGCGTCCGACAGGCTGCGAGCGTCGCATCACGAGGAGGCGCATGGCCCGAGCCTAGCCGGTTTGGAGGGCCGAGGCACGCCCGGGGGATCGCGCAGAGGCTGCGCGGGGCTGCGGGGCGTCTGATCTTGGCTGATCCTCCATCCCGCCGGGCTCTGCGGGTCGAAGGTGAGAGCCCCGCGGCGGGCGTTCTCCGCGGACAAAGCGACACGGCAAGAGCCGCAAGGAAGGCGTTGCATCCATGTCTGTGACCCGGTCATTCCTGACCGAACAGGCTTCGGCGGAGCCGAACCCTTCCCTTTCCACAGGC
Organism: Phycisphaerales bacterium; assembly: GCA_007124345.1. Classification (GTDB taxonomy): domain Bacteria; phylum Planctomycetota; class Phycisphaerae; order Phycisphaerales; family UBA1924; genus SLFH01. The sequence goes on from SLFH01000034.1 coordinate 790, forward strand.
CCGATGACCCGGGAGCAGGTCGTCGAGCGGATCATTTTTCAGAACCCGACGGCGACCCCCGAGTTTTTGGGGGCGTTCGATGATGAGGCGTTGCGGGTGTACCTGCAGCGGCTGGACGCGGCGTCGGAGCCGCGGGGGCGTCGGGCGGTCTGGGTGCGGCGGGGATCTTCGTCGGCGATCCACACTGCCAAACGGCGGCGGTAACGCGGCGAGGGGGTGCGGTGGTCCGAAAATGTATCTGGCGGCGTTCCCGGACTCATGGCGGGCATCGAGGCGGACGATGTAACTGCGGCTCGTGTCGCTGGCTTCAAGACGGGCGGTCAGACCGCCCGATAAGACGCTGGCGGACCGAGGCTTTGCCGGAGACGGAGCCGTTTCCGGCCGGACCTGTCGGCCGTCGGCGCGTGGAGCGTCGGCGGCGCCGGACCCCGATGATCCCGGAGCGCCGCAGTGAAGAAGAACCTGAACAACAGCCGTCGAGTCGCCCTGAGCCTTCTGGGCCCCGCCGCATTGGTCGCCCTGTGCGGGTGCGTGCAGCAGCCGGTGGGCGCTTCTTCGTCGAACCAGTGGCAGGACCAGTGGCACAGCCAGGTGCAGGAGGACGCGGTCGTCGCCGAGCGTGAGGCGCGTCCGGCCTTCCGGGGCGACCGGATCAGCCAGCCCGACCGCTCCGCCCGGAACGAGTTCGGGACGGGCAGCTCGTCGCGGTTTTTGATGACAAGCCACGCGATGCAGCCGGTCTCGGAGCAGGTGCCCGAGCCTCCGATGAGCGGCGCGACTTTGGGGATGTTCCCCGAGCGTCTGAGCCCGACTTCCGCGGGCGGGGCGGCGCCGATGACCGGTCGCGAGGAGTCGGCGAATGTCACGCAGGTGACCTTCTCTGATGTGGGCGCGGCGTTCGACCCGGTGGTGAGCCGCGACGGCTCGACGATCGTGTTCGCCAGCACGCAGCACCGCGAGACGAGCGACATCTATCTCAAGCGTTTCGGGCAGAACGTGGTGACGCAGCTGACCGACGACGAGTCGGACGATGCGATGCCGGCGATCAGCCCCGACGGGAAGCGGATCGCGTTTGCGAGCAACCGGGACGGGTTCTGGAACATCTATGTGATGCCGTCGACGGGCGGGCGTCCGGTGCAGATCACCTCGGACCGTGCGCACTGCGTGCATCCGTCTTGGTCGCCCGACGGTCGGCAGCTTGTGTACACGCGGCTGGGTCGTGTGTCGGGGCGCTGGGAGCTCTGGGTTGCGGACCTGACCAACAGCCCGGTGTCGCACTTCATCGGGTACGGGCTGTTCCCGAAGTGGTCTCCGGTGGCGGGGAGCGGGGAGAACGGGGCGGACCGGATCCTGTTCCAGCGTGCGCGGGAGCGTGACGAGCGGGCCTTCGGTGTGTGGACGCTGGACTACAAGGACGGGCACGCTTCGAACGCGACGCAGATCGCGGCATCTTCCGACGCGGCGCTGATCAACCCGACTTGGTCGCCCGACGGTCGTCGGATTCTCTTTTCGAGCATCCCGAACGACGGGAACTGGGCGAAGAACCCGGGCGCGCGTCCTTCCAGCGCGAGCCTGTACATGATCGATGTGAACGGTTCGAACCTGGTCCGCCTGACCTCTGGGCGGACGGTGGACCTGATGCCCGCCTGGGGCTCTGACGGGACGGTGTACTTCTCGTCGGACCGTGGCGGGGCTGAGAACCTTTGGGCGCTGAACATCACCCCGGCGGTCGAACTGGCCCGGCAGATGGCCGGCGAGGACGGCCCCGCGGTGGCGGGCGTGCCCGACAACGACTGATGGCCGGTCGCCCGCGAGTGGGCGGGCGCGACAGCACACCTGATGCGGCGGGGTGGAACCCCGTTTGCGAATCGGCAGGACGCCATGAAAACAGTACAGACCCTGCTCACCCGTTGGATCGCCTGCGCTCTGGTGCTGGCGGTGCTTCTCCCGCTCCTTGGCTGCGAGTCGGGGCCGAGGCAGAGGCGGCTTGTCCCCCCCACCGTGACGGTGGCGCCGTACAGCACGGCCGGGGGCGACCTGCTCTTTGCGGTCGTGCCGCTGCGGAATGAGTCGGGGGTCGGGAGTGTTGACACGATGCGTGTCGGCGATGCGATCGTCGGGGCCGTGGCGCAGGTCAACGGTCTTCGGTGCCTGCCTTTGAACCGGACGGTCGAGGCGATGCGGGCCGAGGGCCTGGCGTCGGTTTCGACCCCGGAGGAGGCGAGGCTCTTGGCCGACCGGCTCGGTGTCGACGGGCTTTTGCTCGGTTCGGTGACGGCTTTCGACCCCTACAACCCGCCGACCCTCGGGCTGTCTCTGGCCCTTCTGGGGCGGACACAGGCGATGGCGGTTCCGGCGTCCGGCGTTGACACCCGGAGCCTGCGATACCAGCCGACTGAATGGAACTACTTCCCGGATTCTCGCTTCGCCGACGGCCCGGCCTCGGCGGTCAGCGAGCACTTGGACGCGCGTCGGCACGACATCCAGATGGCTGTCCGAGCGCACGCGACGGGCCGAGACGACGAGCGTTACCCGCTTGGTTGGGAGCGCTACATGCTGAGCATGGATCTGTACACGGAGTTTGCCGCGGCGTTTGCCGTGGCCCGCCTGCTGGACGCTGAAGCGGCCCGGCTGGCGCGGAGTGAACGGCAGATGTCAGGCCGTTGATTGTTACGGCCTTCAGCGGTTTTAACCCCGATTTTGGGGTGAAGACCCTAGAATTCCGATCCGCGGACGGATCGGTGGCGTATAGACACTTATCGGCCCGGCTTGTTCGGCGGGCCTTGATGCGGAGTTGTGCGGCATGTCCACCCTGAAACTGACAGAGGCCTTCGGCGAGTACCTGACCGACGAGCGGCACTTCAGCCCTTACACGGCCAGGTGCTATGGCGCGGATCTGCGCCAGTTCGTCGAGTTCCTACGGCGCGAGTTCAACATCGACGCGACGCAGGAGGCGGAGGCCGAGGCGTTCAAATCTCGCGGCGAGGGGGGAAGGCCTGCCTCGGATGTTGCCGGGCGGATCGAGCCCAAGACGGTGACCGAGCTGATCTCGGGCGCCGACGCGGACATGATCCGCGCGTTCCTGGCGCACCTGAGCGAGCAGAACTACTCGGCGGCGACGATGGCGAGGAAGATCGCGACGCTGCGTTCTTTCTATAAGTGGGCCGAGCGTCGGAACCTGAGCGACACGAACCCGATGACACTGATCCGGACGCCGCGCCAGGCGAAGCGTCTTCCCAAGGCGATCACGGTCGAGCAGGTCGAGCAGCTTCTGTCTGCGCCGGACCAGCACGATGTGCTCGGGCTGCGCGATAGGGCGATGCTGGAGACGCTGTACTCGACCGGTATCCGCGTAAGCGAGCTTGTCGGCCTGCACTTCAAGGACCTCGACATCGAGGGCGAGGCGCTGCATGTCCGGGGCAAGGGCAAGAAGGAGCGGCTTGTGCCCCTGGGTACCCACGCGCTGCTCGCCATCGCCCGCTACATCGAGAAGGTGCGTGCCGACAGGCGTTTCGCGTCGACCTGGGCGGAGACCCCCGAGAAGGCGCCGCTGTTCATCAACAAGCACGGCGGGCGGCTGAGCTCGCGTTCTGTGCGGCGAAAGCTGGACAAGTACCTGCGTCAGGTCGGGCTCGATCCGTCGATCTCGCCGCACACGCTGCGTCACTCGTTCGCGACGCACATGCTCGAGCGCGGGCTGGACCTTCGTTCGGTGCAGGAACTGTTGGGCCACCAGTCGCTGAGCACGACGCAGGTGTACACGCACCTGACGACGCGCGGCGTGCAGGACACTTACAACAAGGCCCATCCCAGAGCTGAGGCGGGCTGAGCTCCCGCTCAGCGGGGCGCTGGGGGTGGTGGCGGTCTTTGGCCGCGGCTTGCCTTTGTGTTCCGGGGAGGCCTGGACAAGAGCCCCGCGAGTAGACAAGTTCAGATCGATCGTCAACGCCCGGTGCCGCGTCTTCCCGACAAGGCCCGGGCGATTTCCTGCGCCAGCTCGGCTTCCATTCCTTCGCGTCCGGACAGCTCGATGACTGCGAGCAGCTCTCCAGTCGGATCGACGACGGCGATGCATGCGTCGGAGCCCGGGGCGAATCGGTCGATGGTCAGGCGGGATGAGACGGCCCAGAGCAGCTCCCGCTGGTGCTCCTCCCCGCGGATGCGCGAGGCGATGGAACGCAGGCGTTCAGCGGAGAAGCCCGAGAGGCCGAAGACACCGAGCACGCGGGTCCTGGCCCTGCCGCCGATCGTTGGCTCTGTGAGCGCGAAGGCGGCGAGGGCGGTGCGCACCTCGTCGATGCGTGCCTGCTCGTCGGGATCGCCCGCGGGCGCGGCGCGGAAGCAGACGAGCACGAGGGGTCTTGCCGAAGCGCCCTCGCCGAGTTCGCCCTTGAGCGTCCAGGCCTGGAACGATTCGGTCTGCAGGCTCAGGTCGGGGAACTGATCGCCCGGGCGGATGTCAGAGGGCCTTGGTCGGAGGCCGGAGATCGAGGAGAGCCTGCGCCGGCCCTCGGTGGGCGTGCGCCATGCGGCGGGGCGTCCCGGCTCGATCTGCTCGGTGGTCAGGCGGAGGATGACGGCGCCGCCGGGCGAGGGCCATGAGGCTTCGAGCCTGGAGATGCGTCCTGTTTCGTGGTCGATGCGGAGCGTCGCGGAGCCGCCCTCGGGCGTGCGCCCGAAGACGACCGACTCGCGTCCGGAGACGCTGCGGTCAGAAGCCCCGTGCCAGTGCACGCCTGGGAGCAGGCTGCGCAGCAGGCGGGTGTCGGCGTCGAAGGCGAGTTCGGCCTGCGGGACTGGCGTGGGCGGGAGGATCCCGACGATGGCCGCGGTGGAGAGGGGGCCCTCGAAGCTCCAGCGGACGAACGCGGACGGATCGCCCTCGTGGATCGCTTCTGCGAAGCCTGTGACGCCGTCGCTCTCGGCGAAGACGATGAGCGGGCCGAGTTCGAGGCGGAGCCTGTCGGGCTCGGTACCTGCGCCGGCCGCGACGCGGATGATGAGCTCGGATCGGACGACGCCCTCGGGGGCTTCGACCTCGACGCTGACGCGTTCGGCGATCGGGCCTGAGCGGTAGGTCTCCGAGAGGGCCTTGAGCATCGCCTCGGGGCCTGTGGCGGCGTGGGCTACGGCGACGAGCGAAGCGATCAACACAAGCGGAGCAAAAAAGGCCGCGGAGCCGCGTGCGCTCTTGGTGCTGACGCCTGTGGGCTTCATGGGGCAACGCTAGCGCCGGAGTCGTCTCCGGGTGTCGGCTCGGCGTCCCTCTGGCGGAGCAGGCGTTCGAGGAGGAGGCCGACGCTCGCGTCCATCGCGGGCACCGGGAGGTCCGAAGCGACCTCCGCCAGCGGCTGGAGGACGAACAGCCGCTCGTGGAGCCTGGGGTGCGGGAGGGTGAGGCCCGGCTCGTCGATCGTTATGCCGGCGTAGAGGATAAGGTCGCAGTCGAGGGTGCGGGGGCCCCAACGATCTTTGGGGTCGCGGACCCTGCCCCGGTCGCGTTCGATCGAGAGCAGGGCGTCGAGCAGCGCTCTGGGCTTGAGGGAAGTCTCGATGCGGAGGCAGGCGTTGAGGTAGTCGTCCTGGCCCGGCGGGCCGACGGGGGGCGTCTCGTGCAGCGTCGAGCAGGCGACGAGGCGGGTCCCGGGGAGGGAGGCGATCGCATCACGCGCGGCGAGGATGTGGGCCCGCCTGTCGCCGAGGTTCGAGCCCAGGGCGATGCACGCGGTGACGGGGGCGTTTGGCATCGGCGGATTGAAGGCGTGCGGGGGCGCGGGAGCAACGAGAAAGACAGCGGCGGGCTCTATGGCCCGCCGCCGGCTGGATGTCGGGATGTCGGGGCGTTGTGCCGGGTCGCTTACTCGAACTCGCGCATGCGGTGCTGCATCTGCGCCTTGAGCCGGAGGAGGATGGATGAGTGCATCTGTGAGACGCGGCTCTCTGAGAGGTCGAGTGTGGCGCCGATCTCCTTCATGGTCATGCCCTCGTAGTAGTAGAGGACGACGATGAGTCGTTCGGCCCTGCTGAGGCCCTTGGTCATCAGGTCCTTGAGATCGCGCCGCTGGACATCGCCGATGGGGCTGCTCTGGGTGGTGTCCTTGATGACATCGATCTCGTGGACATCTTTGTTGCCGTCGGACTGGAAGGCCTTGCGGCTGATGCTGATGGTGGAGACGGGGGAGCCGTCGCGGCGGTACTTCTCGAAGTCTTCCTGGGAGAGCTGGAGGCGTGCGCAGATCTCGGCGTCTGTTGCTGCGCGTCCGGTCTCCATCTCGATCTTGGTGCGTGCCTGCTCGATGCGGGCGGTGCGCTGGCGGACGAGGCGTGGGACCCAGTCCATGTGGCGGAGCTCGTCGAGGATGGCGCCGCGGATCCTGGTTGCGCAGTAGGTCTCGAACTTGACTTCTCGCTCGAGGTCGTAGGCGTCGATGGCGCCCATGAGGCCGTACATTCCGGCGCTCATGAGGTCGTCGATCTCGACCTCGTCGGGTAGTCTTGCGTAGATGCGTTCGGCGTTATAGCGCACGAGGGGGATGTAGTGCTCCCAGAGGTAGTTGCGGATGGTGACCGAGCGGGTCTTCTGGTACTCCAGCCAGACCTCTTCGATCGGGATGTCGTCGTAGGGCGAGGGTGCTCTTGCGAGTTCCATGTCTCGAGAGGCGTGCCGGAACCTTCCCGAGCCGTAGCCCCGCGAGGAAATTTTCATTGTCGCCATTGGTCCGCTCCTTGACCTTTGTCGGCTCGATCACCCGCGAGAGAGCGGGTGTCCGTGTTCCTCGCCCGGCCATCCTTGACCGGGCGTGGAGAGAATAGTGAAAAACTCCGCGGCGCTCTACCGGCCTCCGCCCGAACGCACGCAAATTTCACGCGGCGAGGCCGGAATGTTCGTTCCGACCCGCTTCAGAATGCTCCGGCGTAGGGCTTCGGCCCAACTCCGGAACAGGGTGGTTCTTCTCATAAGCGTCAAGAAACTCGCGAATGGCGTGGTAGGCCATCGACGCGAGGACGGAACCGACGGCGTAACAGACGACCATGGCGACCAGTGCGCGGAGCATAACCGTGGGGCCGGGGACGCCCGACGCCCAGCCGGCGACGAGCGCGACGGCGTAGGCCGCGAGGGCGATACAGGCCGCGATGGCAGACCTCGGTTGCTGCACATTCTCCCCGGAGCTTGGCCCGCGCCGCACCTCTGACCGACGGGTCTTCGGCAGGAAACGGGCATCACTTCACCTTGGCTCTGAAAACAGAGCGGTGTTTGCGGCCGGACAGCCCGCTTGACCGTTGCAGATCGGACTGCGGGGTCGGCGATCGGCCATCGAGCCCGAATTGGTCGCACAAACCGCGTGCCAGCGACACCCAGCCGAGCGCCGCGGGCGAATCGGATTCCTGACAGACCAGTGGTTTGCGTGTTCTTACCGACTCCCCCACCGCTTCGTCTCTTGCGATCCAGCCGAGGTACGCGGGACGGAAACCGAGGAAGCGGTCGCCGACGGAGGCGATCCTGGCGTAGACCGCCGCGGCCTGCGCCTCGCTTTCGGCCATGTTTACCAGCACGCCCATGCGCGAGGGTCGGGGCACGCCCGAAGGGGCGCGGATGGTGACCTTGATGAGCGCGTAGGCGTCGGCGATGGATGTCGGCTCGGGGCCGGTGACGATGACGGCGATATCCGCAGCGCCAACGACGGCTCGGACGCACGGGCCGATGCCCGCGCCCGCGTCGATGAGGATGGCGTCGCAGGCGCTGTCGAGCTCGGCGAGGCGTGAGGTGAGTTTGGCGCGGTCGGGCGAGCTGAGCTCGGCCATGGCGCCTGTGGGGCCGGGGACGAGCGAGAAGCCGTAGGGCGTCGGGCTGGCGAGGCGGTCGAGCGTGGAGGTGTTCCATGCGTCGAGGCGTCGTCGTGGGTTGACGCCGCAGAGGACATCGGCGTTGGCGGTGCCCATATCGGCGTCGAGGAGTGTGATTCGGAGGCCGTCGGCGGCCATGATCGCTGCGGTGTTGACGGCGGTGCAGGTTTTGCCGACGCCGCCTTTGCCGGAGGCGAAGACGATGACGGGGACCGAGGGCCTGCGCTGCTGCTCGGGCGTGCTTGGGGCTTCGGTGCGGGTTGAGCGGAGCGAATCGACGAGGTCGCGGAGGCGCGAGGCCTGATCGTCTGACGGGGGTTCAGCGACAGACCTTGCTTGGTCGAGCAGGACGGCCATGGGGTTACGCGCTCTGGGCCTTGGGGGACCGGTGGTCTGCGGGGAGGTCGGACCGGCCGCTTCTGACGGGGCCGCCATCGAGGACGAGGCGGGCGAGACGCTCTGAGCGGGCGGTCTCGATGTGGTCGGGAACTTCCTGGCCCGTGGTGACGAAGCTCAGGGGCAGGCCGGAGTGCTTGCAGACGCCGGGGATGAAGCCGAACGAGACGGCCTCGTCGAGCTTTGTGAGGACGACGCGCTGCGGGCCGAGGGGGAGGAAGCGTTCGGTGGTGCGCGCGAGGACCGACTCGCTGGCGGCGGAGGAGAGGACGAGGTGGACCTCGTCGGCGTCGGCGGCTTCGAGCAGGTCGCGGAGCTCGCCGAGGCGGTCCTGGTCGTGCTGGCTGCGTCCCGGGGTGTCGATGAGGACGACATCGCAGTCGGAGAGGGCCCGGCGTGCGGCGGCCATCTCGTCGGGGCCGGAGGCGACGCGCAGCGGGAGTCCGATGATGTCGGCGTAGGTGCGGAGCTGCTCGACGGCGGCGATGCGGTAGGTGTCGCAGGTGATCAGGCCGACGCGGCGGGCTCGGCGGAGCTTGTAGGTGGCCGCGAGCTTGGCGAGGGTGGTCGTTTTGCCGACGCCGGTCGGGCCGATGAGGGCGACGGTGAGGGGGCCGTCGGCGGCCGACTGGGGCTCGCCCGCGACAGGGAGGCGGATGGCGAGACGGCGGAGGACGGTCTCGCGGACGATGGTCGCGTCGCGCTGCTCGCCCGCGTGTAGCTCGTCGCGGACCTCGCCGATGATGTCTTCAGCGAGGTCGGCGGCGACTTCCTGCTCGACGAGGCTCATGTAGCAGTCGAAGAGCGGGTCGGACATCGGGCCGAAGCCGGAGGGCGTCAGGACTGGCGGCGCGCCCACGGGCCTCGCGGCCGCCTGACGCGAACACCGGAGCACCTGGCCCATCATCTTCTTGATGCTGGCGAGTTCGTCGTGGAGGACGGCGCGTGCGGCGTCGTCGATCGGGGCGATCGGGGCGCGGGTCGCGAGCCGGTCGATGGCATCGGGGCGGGCGTAGACGGCTTGCCGGTCGTTGAGCTGATCTGCGTGTTGGGGGGGCTCGGCGAGGGCGACGGCGCGGGGCTGGTTCGACGCGCCGCTCCAGCCCGGGCCGGAGAACTCACGCTTGGCGCGCTGGACCTGCTCGATGCGTGAACGCGGGACCATGCGTCCGGTGGTGCGCTCGACGCGTGCGGCTGCGCCCTGCAGTGATGGATCGGGCTCGAAGTCGCTGTCGGGGGCGATGGGATCGGCGAGATTCGCTTGCGGGGCGGTGAAGGCTTGCCGGAAGGCGGGGGCGAACTCGGGCCGCGGCGCTGTAGGACCTCGGCTTTGGGCCTGCAGAGTCGGCTGGGTTCGGGGCTGAGATTGGGGCTGGGGCGGCGCGGGCGGGACGCGTCCGTCGGCCATGGAGGCTTGTTGCGGTGCGGGACTCGGCCTGCGCGGTGCGGCGTCGGGTTGGTCGTTGCGAAGCCTGCGGACTCTAAGGCCCGGGACATCTGGCGAGGCGGTGATCTCGACCATCGAGCGTGCGCCGATCCCAAGCACGCCGCCGACCTTGAAGGTGCGGGTGTGGAGGATGACCGCGTCTGCTCCGAGATCCTTCTTGACCTCTGTGAGCGCCTGGGCCATGCTGGGCGCGCGATATGTCTTGAGCGTCGTGGAAGCCATCCATGGCTCTCCGTGTTCCGCGGTGAGGCGCGAAGATTACCAGAAGTTGCCCCCGCGTCAAACCCCGCGCCCCGCGAGTTCGGAGAGAATTGCACGAAGACCGCGGGATCGGCTGCGATTTCCGCTGATCGGGGCCGGAATCATGCCGCCCCGGCCCTGGCGTTTGTGCCCTTGGGGGCTTCTTCGGGGGCCTGGACGAGGGCGACGGTTTCGACCTCGACGGCGTTGTCGACCTCGTTGTAGCCGAGCACCGCGACGCCGGGGAGGCGGGTTGAGAGGAGCTGCCAGACCACGGCGCGGACCTGGGGCGAGGCGACCACAACGGGGGGTGAGCCGAGGGAGGCGACGCGTTCGAGCTGCTGGAGGATCGCCCCGGCGTAGGCGTCGGCGACGCGTGCGGTCATGTTGACGGTGGTGCCGCCGGGCCCGCGGTCGATGCAGGCGTTGATCTTGTCCTCAAAGGTCGGGTCGAGGGCGACGCAGACGAGGCGGGGGCGGCCCGAGTCATCGGACTGCGCGTACTGGGCGCAGATTGTGCGCTTCAGCGCGTTTCTCACATACTCGACGAGGACATCGGGATCGTTGGTCCTGGGCGCCCACTCGGTCATGGTTTCGAGGATGGTTTCGAGGTCGCGGACGGGGACGCGCTCACGGAGGAGGGACTGGAGGATGCGCTGGAGGTCGGTCGGCTTGACGATGCCGGGGATCGCCTCTTCCACGAGGCGGGGGGCGCGCTGCTTGAGGCCCTCGATGAGGTTGCCGACCTCGTCGCGGGTGAGCAGCTCGTCGGCGTGGCGCTTGACGAGCTCGGTCAGGTGTGTCGCCAGGACATTGCTGGGCTCGACGACGGTGTAGTTCATGGTTTCGGCGCGGGGGCCGAGGTTGGGGTCGATCCACCAGGCGTCCAGGCCGAAGGCGGGCTCGCGGGTGGGCTCGCCGTCGATCGCGCCCGAGGCGATACCGGGGTCCATGGCGAGCAGGCGTCCGACGCGGATGGAGCCGGAGGCGATGGTGTTGCCCCGGATTTTGACGCGGTAGGCCTCGGCGTCGAGCTGGACATTGTCGCGGATGCGGACGGGGGGCATGACGAGTCCGAGCTCTGCGGCGAGCTGTCGGCGGACGGCGCTGATGCGGTCGAGGAGGTCGCCGCCGTGGTGCTTGTCGACGAGACTGACGAGGCCGTAGCCGACCTCGAGCTCCATGGTGTCGACCTTCAGGAGGGCTTCGACGGGGGCGGGTTCGGGGGCGGACTCGGGTGCGGTCGCGTCTTCTTCGGCCTGACGCAGGGCGGCGCGGGTGGTGCGGCTGACGCCGAAGGCGATCAGGGCGATGACCACCGCCGAGGCGAGGAGCGGGAGCGTCGGCAGTGGCGAGAGGGCGAGCAGGGCGAGGAAGCCTGCTGTGAGGACGAGCCCCTTGGGGCGGCTGCTGAGCTGGTCGGCGAGCTCACGCCCGACTTCGTCCTTGCCGCCGGCTCTGGTGACGATCAGGGCCGAGGCGATGGCGATGATGAGGCTGGGGATCTGGCTGGCCAGACCGTCGCCGATGGTGAGCTTGGTGAAGGTCTCGGCGGTCTGGCGCGCGGGCCAGCCCTTCTCAATGGCGCCGACGGCGAATCCGCCGGCGATGTTGATAGCGGTGATGATGATGCTGGCGGCGGCGTCGCCCTTGACGAACTTTGCGGCGCCGTCCATGGCGCCGAAGAAATCGGCCTCGCGTCTGATCTCTTCGCGCCGGTCTCTGGCCTCCTGCTCGGAGATGATGCCGGCGTTGAGGTCGCTGTCGATCGCCATCTGCTTGCCGGGCATGGCGTCGAGTGTGAACCTCGCGGCGACCTCGCTCACGCGGCCAGCGCCCTTGGTGATGACCATGAACTGCACGATCACCAGGATGAGGAAGATGATGACGCCGACAAAGAGGCTGTCGCCGGCGACGAAGTTGCCGAATGCGCTGATGACCTCGCCGGCGACCCCCACCGCCGCCTCGGGGCTCTCTGCGTCTGCGGTGAGGATGAGCCTGGTCGAGGCGATGTTCAGGACGAGGCGGAAGAGCGTGGTAGCCAGGAGCAGCGAGGGGAAGACGCTGAAATCCAGCGGGCCGTTCATGTGCATCGTCGTCAGGAGGACGATGACCGCCAGCGAGATGTTGGCCGCGATGAGGATGTCCAGCACCGCGGGCGGCAGGGGCACCAGCAGCACGACCATGAGCAGGACGAACCCGACGGGCAGGATGAGCCCGCGGTGGCGTGCGACCGCTCGCATCCACTTGGGGGTTGCTGCCGCTCTCTGGTTCGTGTCGGGGGCCAACGGTGGCGTGCCTCAGGGGTGGAGTGCGGGCGGTTCAGGCGACGGCGGACTTTTCGGTGCGGTAGACATACGCGAGAATCTCGGCGACCGCTTCGTAGAACTTGGCGGGGATCTCCTGGCCGACCTCGCAGCCGTAGAAGAGGCCGCGGGCGAGGGGCGGGCGCTCGACGACGGGGACGGCGTTTGCGGCGGCGACCTGGCGGATGCGCATGGCGATCAGGTCTGCGCCCTTGGCGACGACCCTGGGTGCGTGCATGTTGTCGGAGTCGTAGCGGAGGGCGACGGCGAAGTGGGTCGGGTTGGTGATGACGACATCGGCCTTGGGGACGGCGCTGTTGACGCGTTGCATGGCGAGCTTGGAGGCCATCTCCATCCGGCGGCGCTTGACATGGGGGTCGCCGTCGAAGGATCGGCGTTCGTCTTTGACCTGCTGCTTGGTCATTTTGAGGTCTTCAGAGTGCTGCCAGCGCTGGTAGATCAGGTCGATGACGCCGAGCAGGAGGAGTGCGAGCAGCAGCCAGGCGGCCAGTAGGAGCGCGAGGTGCAGGATGAAGTACATCCCCTGTGTCGCGCCGAGCCTGGGGAGCGCGAGGATCGAGGGCATGACCAGGTGGATGATCAACGCCGCGATCCCGACGACGAAGACGAGCTTGAGGACATTGACGATGGTCTTGACGAGGTTGCGCCGGCTGAAGAGGCGTTTGACGCCCGAGATGGGGTTGAGGCGGTTGAACTTGGGCTTGAGGGGCTTGGCGGTGAGCAGCGGGCCGACCTGCGAGAACTGGGCGACGAAGGCAACGATCGCGAGGATGATCATCAGGGGCGCGACGGCCTTGCCGGCGCTGGTGAAGACCCACCCCATCGCGACGCCGACATCGAGGGCGCCCGAGGGCTCCAGCCCCGGGGCGCTGCCTTCGAGCACGCGGAGCACGACGGCGTGCATCGTGCGGACGAGGCTTGCGCCGAAGACGACGAGCAACACTGTTGAGGCGATGAGCAGGACGGCGCCGGAGAGGTCGGTGCTCTTGGCGACATTGCCCTCGCCCCGCGCCTCGCTCATTCGGCGTGGGGTTGGCTTCTCTGTGCGTTCTCCCATCTCGTCAGGCGGCATCGGGTCGCTCCTTGCTCACTCGCCGCCGCGAGGGCGCAGGCCCGAGGCGTACTGCAGGATGGTTCGTGAGGCCTCTGCGATCTCCTCGCCGGCGACTTCCTCGATGATGAAGATCGACCAGAGGAGCGTGGAGAGACCGACCATGATCTTCAGCGGGAAGCCGACGCTGAGGACATTGATCTGGGGCATGGTCTTCATGACAAAGCCCATGACGATCATGACAAGCAGCAGCATGCCGGTGACGGGCGCCGCGACGCGCAGGCCGAGTTCCATCGAGGAGGAGAGCAGGCCGAGGTAGAGCTCCAAGGGCGGGGACAGGGCGTCGTACCCGCCGGCGGGCAGGTGTTCGAAGGTCAGAACGACCGCGTAGAAGAGCATGTCCAGCCCGCCGATCGCCAGCCACGAGGCGGTGGCGAGGTAGAAGAGGAGCTGGCCGGAGATGTCCGCGGAGGTGTCGAGCTCGGGGTTGTACGCGCTGGCGAGGCTGAGGCCCATCTGGTAGCCGGCGACATAGCCCGCGAGCTGCATCGCCATGATCGGCAGCGAGACGAGCATCCCCAATACTGCGCCGATCATCAGCTCGCACGCGATGATCGGCAGCAACACGAAGAGGTCGAGCTCCGGCGTGGCCTGCATCGACGCCGGCACCAGCGGGTAGACGCCGAGGGCGAGCATGAACGCCAGGATCGTGCGCACCTGGAACGGGATCGAAACACTCGACAGCACCGGCGCGAAGACAAACAGCCCCGCCAGCCGGAAGAGCACCAGCGTGAAGGGGACCGCATGGTCGAGGATGGGTTCGATCGACAGCAAGGGAGGGCATGGGTGGGGGAAGAGACGGAGAAATCAAGAGACGGAGAGACGCAGAGATGGGGCGATGAGTCAGGGTTTGAGGAGGAACATTTCTGAGGCGTATTCGATGAGGCGCATCGCGATCCAGGGCAGGAGGAAGGCGGCGACCATGATCATCACGCCGATCTTGGGGACGAAGGTGAGCGTCTGGTCCTGGATGGAGGTGACCGACTGGATGAGGCTGATGACCAGGCCGATCGCCATGCCGGCGGCGAGGATGGGGGCGGCGATCTTGAGCACGATCAGCAGCGTGTCGCGCACGAGGTAGACGGTGGCTTCGTCGTAGGGCATGGATTCTGCTCGGATCGGGGCTCGGGGTTCTGGGGTGCGGGCGGTCTCGCGCAGTCGCGCGGGGCGTTCTCTGGGGGGTTGGGGTGCTAGCCGCTGCCGGCGAGCGTGCCCATGTAGGCGAAGATCTCCCACGGGACGGCCATCGCCTGCTCGAACATGCTCGGGCGCGGCGCGTCCTCGCCGACCTTGAAGCTGGTGAGCAGGCTGCCGACCACAAGCGTCCAGCCGTCGACGAGCACGAACATCAGCAGCTTGAAGGGCAGCGAGATGAGGACCGGCGGGAGCATCATCATGCTCATCGAGATCAGCAGGCTGGCGATGACCATGTCGATCACGAGGAAGGGCAGGTAGACGCGGAAGCCCATGAGGAAGGCGGTCTTGAGCTCGCTGAGCATGAAGGCGGGGATGAGGCTGGCGGTGTCGACGTCGGCCCTGGTGAGCGAGCCGGGGTCGGAGATGTCGATCTCGCCCCGGTAGTTGAGGACCATGTAGAGGCTCGACCAGTTGCCGGTCGCCTCGATCTGGTCGAACATAAAGTCGCGCATCGGCTGGCGGGCCTGCACCCAGAGGGTGTCGTAGTCGCGGATCTCGCCGTTCTGGTAGGGGACGATCGCCTCGTTCCAGATGCGTTCGAGGGTCGGCGACATGACCATGAGGGTCATGAAGAGGGCGAGGGCGGTGATGACCTGGCCGGGCGGGAGCGTCTGCGTGCCGATCGCCTGGCGCAGGAGGCCGAGGACGATCATGATGCGGACGAAGCAGGTCGTGGCGAGCATGATCGACGGGACCAGCGTGATCACCGTCAGGAGGACCATGATGTTGATCGCGGCGCTCAAGCCAGGGGCGTCGGGGTCGGCGCCGGGGAGCATGCGTCCGGCCTGGTCGAGCACGCTGGCGGGGTTGATTGTCGTTGGATCGGCCGTCATGGCCCGGGCGCCGGCGGGCGAGACGGGCAGCGTGTCGGTCGAGAGGGCCTGGCCGGGGGCGGGCGGGCCGATCAGGTCCTGCGCCGATGCGGGCTGCACCAGCAGCAACGCGGCGAAGATGGTGACTGCGAGCCTCACCATCGCTCCGCCCCCCTCGCGTTGGCTCTCTCGTTGTGGGCGAGCACGCGCCCGGCCTGCGAGCTGTCCCAGAATTCGGTGATGTCGCCCTCGCCGGAGATCTCGACGCGTCGGCCTTCGGCGAACTCTTCGGCGTGGCCGGTCTCCTCGCCCTGCAGCAGCGAGCGGAAGCGGCTGGCGATCGAGTCGCCCTGCTCGTCGCGCGTTTTGACGAGGATCGAGGCGACCTCCTCGGGGTCGGTGATCTCGCAGAGGGTTCTGAAGCCCGAGCCGGGCGAACGCCAGCGTCCGACGCTCTGGCTGAGCAGGAGGACTCGCCTGTCGATCTTTAAGAGCACGAGGCGTTCGCCCCCGCCGACGGGGTAGCGGCCGAGCACGCTCAAGACGCCCGAGGGCGCGCGCCCGCCGGGGCCGAGCGAGCAGGCGAGGTCTCCCCCGAAGACGGCGAGCCTGCGCACGACCGTTGCGCCGATGAAGATGAGACTGAGCACCGCCAACAGCGCGAGGACCGTGCGGATGCCCCAGCCCGAGCCAGCTGCGCCCGCGGCGGCGCGATCGGTGCGGCCGTCGTCGACGCCGAGCGGCTTGCTGGTCTCGTCGATGCGCTGGGGCGCGAGCTCGATGCTTTGGGCCGGCGAGGCGGGCGAGTCGGTTTGCCGGACCGAAGAAGGCAGGTCGGGGCCGTAGTCGGTGGCGGGCGCAGCGGCGGCGGCCAGCACGATCGCGCCGATGGCCGACGCGACGACTGTGCGGCGAGCGATCCCCACTTGGCCCTCCTGGCCTGCCCTAACGCGGCGATCCTCGCCGCGGCACCTGCGGACTTCAGGACGCGTGCTTGCGCGCCTGCTCGATGGCTTTGCGATCCACGATCTCGTTGATGCGGACGCAGAAGTTGTCGTTGAGGACGAGGACCTCGCCTCGGGCGATGAGCCGCTCGTTGACGAAGACATCGACGGGGTCGCCCGCGAGCTTTTCGAGTTCGACGACGGCGCCGTCTTTGAGTCTGAGGACATCCTCGACGAACATGCGCGTGCGGCCGAGCTCGATTTTGACATCGAGGTTGACATCCCCAAGCAGATCGATGCCCTCGGGCCGGGCGTTCTTGCCGGTGTCGACGAGGGGTTGGAGCTCGAAGGGGTGAGCGTCGGGAGGAACGGTCTGGGGCTGGGGCGGGAGCTTTTCGGCCTCGGCGCGGGCCTCCTCGATCGAGGGCTGGGCGACGGGCGGGGTCGCTGCTGCGCCGGAGTTCACAGCGGCGATCGCCTCGCGTGCCGCACGCAGCGCGTCGTCGACGGCCGACTGGCTGAACTCCTGGCCCCTGGGCTGCTCGGACCGCTGCGGCCTGGCTTGGGGCGCCTGGGGCTTGGCGCTGGAGGCGGTGTCGTTGACCTGTTGCACCGCTTCGCGGGCGGCGCGGAGCATCTCATCGATCGAGGCCTGCTCGGCGGAGACGGGTTCGGAGGGTTTGTCGCCCGGCGCGCTGGAGGCCGCCTCCGGCTGCGCTTCGCCTTGAGGCCCGGCTTGCGCCTCGCGTTGGGGCTCGGTCGGCTCGGGGGTCTGCCCGGCGCTTTGCTCGTCGGGCGGACGGTTTTCGGGCTGCGACCCCGGATCTGGTGTGTTCTCGGCCATCCGTGACCTTTCGTGTCGGCGCGGGCTCCGCCGCGCAGCGGACGGCACTGGGCCGGTCGCCGGATCGTTCGTCGGCTTCGGGGTGGAGCAGAGCGCACATTTCCGACGGTGAACGCGCAACAGGACGGGGCCAACGCGCAAATCCCGCGGGTCGTTTGCCGGATGCTTGGTCGGTGCGGGGATCAGAAGTCGGCGGGGTAGCCGTCGAGCACGGGGACGAGCACCTCGCCGATGTAGCTCTCGCCGAGGGGGTCGAGGCCGAGGACCTCGTCCATGAGGGCGTGGACCTGGCGGGTGATGGATCGGCGCTCGGGCTCTTTGAGCTGGGTGTGCGGGGCCCTGCGGATGATGGTGGCGATGCCTGCGCGGATCTCGGCGCTGCGGTTGTCGAGCGTTCTGCGGACGCGGTCCATGTTCTTGTTGCGGACCTTCAGGTGAAGCTCGACTTCCCAGTCCCAGACGCGTCCGGTGGTCATGTTCTGGAAGCGGCCTGCGAGGAGCTGGACCTCGGCGAAGGACTCGGCGTCGGCCTCGTCTTTTCCGACGATCTTGGCCTGGGCGTCGCGTCCGCCGCTGGTGAGCTTCATGACGACGACGACCGCGACCCCCTCGATGATCATGAGCGCCGCGACGACGACGAGCACGAGCTTGCCGGACTTCTTGGGCTGCTGTTCGGGCTGCTGGGGTGCGTCAGGCATTGCTCACCTCTGACCGGGCGATTAGGGGCCCTGCCACTCCGGGTTGGGGTGGCGTTCGCTGAGCGTCTGCTCGGTCAGCACGATCTCGACCCGCCTGTTGCCGGTGGTGTCTCCGACATCGAA
>SLFH01000362.1 GCA_007124345.1 Phycisphaerales bacterium
CAGCCCCCAAACGGAGGTCCGCCCATGCGACCGATCACGCCCGCCGTGCTGTTGCTCGCAGCCCTCTGCCTCTTCACACCCGCCGCAGAAGCGCAGAGCGACGACAACGAGCTCACCCGCCTCCGGCGAATCGTCGCCGAGCAGCGTGAACAGCTCGCGCAGAAAGACCAGCGAATCAGAGACCTCGAAGCCCGTGTCGAGGCGCTCCGCGCCGAGCTCGCAGAGGCCCGCCGCGCCGCAGGCGATCGAGACGCGGACGCGACCGACGAAGCCCACGCCTCCGAGACGAGCGCCGCATCCCGCGGCCCCTCCGACTCCCCCGCCGGCCTGCTGGCCGCCCTTCGTGACCGCTACCGCATCGACCTCGCCGACATCGACCCCGACGCGGAACTCGATGATCGCGCCCGGGCAGCGCGCGACGCTCGCATCCGGCGCTGGTGCCTGCAGATGAACCGAGACCTCCGCTCGCAGATCTCTTGGTCGGTCCGCTTCGGACCCGTCAAAGAAGCCGGGCGCGGCGTCTACCACGCGAGCATGACCGTCATCAACCCCGAAGACGGACGCGCCATCGGCGAGCCCGTCACAATCGACATCCCCCGCCGCTTCCTCTCACGCCTGCGCGACCACGCCGACAGGTACGACCACTGGAAGCTCGAAGGCGTCCTCCGCCCCGAGCCGCGCCTCAACGCCGAACGCGTCACCACCGGCGTCTTCTCGACCACGCCCCTCGTCGGCCCGTTCGTCGACTTCGATTTCTCGATCGACTGGAACTCGCTCGCCGGCGTCGCCGAGCCCGACCCGGCGTGGGGCGAGGCCCCGACCCGCGAAGGCGAGACCCCGCGCAGACGCTGACGCGTCCCATTCTCCGGCTTGATCTGGGGTTCGATCTGTGGTACGGGCGGCTTGTCCGCCAGTATTTTTCTGTCAGCGAGCCCAGCTCGCCAAGCCTCGCGAAACGGGAGTTCCGCCTTCTCTGCTCCGAGCCAAAGTCAAACCACTGGCGGGCAAGCCGCCAGTGCCACACATCGCTACCGCTCTTGAATCAGTCCGGATCGCCCCGCCGCTGGCGCAGCTGCGTGTCGGTGTCGACCAGCCCGTCGGCGAGGCGCACGATCCGCTCGCACCGCTCGGCGATCGCGTCGTCGTGCGTGACCATGATGATCGTCAGCCCCGCTTCATGGAGCTCCTCGATCATCTTGAGGATCGCCTCGCCCGTCTTGGAGTCCAGGTTCCCCGTCGGCTCGTCGGCCATGAGCACGACAGGCTCGGTCACCAGCGCCCGCGCGATCGCGACGCGCTGCTGCTGCCCGCCCGAGAGCTCGCTCGGCCTGTGCCCCACGCGGTCGCCCAGCCCGACACGCTCGAGCGCCCCAACCGCCCGCTCCAGCCGCTTCTTCTTGTCCACATGCTGGTAAAACAGCGGGACGGCGACATTGTCCTCGATCGTCAGCTGCGGGATCAAGTTGAACGCCTGGAAGACAAACCCGATCGTCCGCCCTCTGAACGCCGACAGCTCGTCGTCATCCATCGCCTCGACATTCCGCCCTCGGAGCAGATACTCCCCCGCCGTCGGCTGGTCGAGACACCCCAACAGGTTCAGCAGCGTCGACTTGCCTGAGCCCGAAGAGCCCATGATCGCGACATACTCGCCGGCGCGGATCGTCAGGTCCACGCCCTTGAGCGCCTCGACCATCACCGTCCCGTCGGGCTTGTAATAGGTCTTGCGGATCTCCTTGAGCTCGACGACCGCCTCGCCCTGCGTGAGCTTTGACGGGTCGGGGATCGATGTCGCGGGGCTCGCCATGCACGCACACTCCGACCGGCGGGCCTCGCCGGATTCACGCCGGTTGGTACCGGCCGCAAGCCCGAAAGCTGCGGCTCAGCCCTCCGCCTCGTCCTCGAGCTGGATGCCGGCCAGGGCCGTCATCGGGTCCGGGGCGAAGCGGAAGACCTTGTCAAGCCCCGTCACCAGCATGACAGACCAGATCTCGTCCCCCACCGAGCAGAGCTTCACCTGGCGGTTCTTGCCAGCCAGAACCTTCCGCATCCGAAGGAGCTGGGCGATGTTCGAGCTGTTGATGTAGCTCACCCGCCCGAAGTTCAGCACCACATGCGGCGTGTGCTCGGAAGCCTCCAGCCGCTCCAGCAGGTGCGCCAGCTCTTCAGAGAGCGCAGGCTCGTCGGCGAGGTCGGCTACGACAATGTCATCGGACCAATCGGTCGGCATGGTGCGTCCAGTGTAACCAGTTCCACGGGGCCGCCGCAGGGGCGTGTCGGCCCGCCCCGGACGACCGGGGTCGCAGGCACGAGAGGCCCAATCGGCCCGAAGGCCCCGCCCGCTTCACTCCCCGCCCTGCTCGGGGCTCGCGCCGGGGGCCTCCTGGCCCTCCGGACCGTTCTCTCCGCCGCTGTCCTGCACGCGGGCCATCGCGACGACCTGGTCCCCGGCCTTCAGGCTTACCACACGGACGCCCTGGGTCCCGCGACCGTACTGGCTGATCGAGCCCGCCTTCAGGCGGACCAGCAGCCCGCCCCGGCTGACGACGACCACGTCCTCATCGTCGTAGACGCCGATCGCAGCGGCCGACCTGCCGTTGCGGGCCGTCGTCTTGATGTCCGTCCGCCCCTTACCGCCCCGGGTCTGGCTGCGCATCGGGCCGGACTCGGGCTGGACGCGGTACTCGTCGACCGGGGTCCGCTTGCCGTAACCGTTCTCGGTGACCGTCAGCAGGCAGAGGTTGCGTGCCAGATCGTCGGGGTTGGTGTGGGTGACCTCGGGATCGTCGGCGTCGATGACCATCGGGACGCGGACGGCGCCGACGACGCGGTCGCCCCCGCCGAGCTCGACACCCTTGACGCCGCTGGCCGGGCGCCCCATCAGGCGCGCGTCGGACTCGCTGAACCGGATCGCCATACCCCCCGCGGTGACGAGCATCAGGTCGTCGGTCCCCGAGGTAAGCTTGACCGTCAGCAGCTCGTCGTCCTCGCGCAGGCCGACGGCGATCAGCCCCGAGCGGTTGACATTGCGGTAGTCCTTCAGCGCCGTCCGCTTCACCAGCCCGTTGCGGGTGATGAAGGTCAGGAACTCGCTGGACTGCTCGAAGTCGCGCGTCGTCAGGAACGCGCACATCCGCTCGCCCTCGCGCAGGTCGATCAGGTTCACGATCGCCCGGCCCCGGCTCGTCCGGTTCATCTCCGGGATCTCGTAGACTTTGATCTTAAAGACGCGGCCCGTGTCGGTGAACGCCAGCAGGTTGTCGTGCGTGCTCGCGACGAACAGGTGCTCGATGAAGTCGCCGTCGCGCGACTCTGAAGCACGGATCCCGCGCCCGCCGCGCCCCTGCGACTGGTAGGTGTCCAGCGGGACCCTCTTGACATACCCGGTGTGGCTGATAGTGACCGCGACCTGGTGCTCCTGGATCAGGGCCTCGATATCGATGTCCGACTCGCCCTCCTCGATCTTGGTCAGGCGGTCGGAGCCGTAGCGGGCCCTCATCAGCTCGCAGTCCTCGATGATCATCGCGTCGACGCGCGAGCGATCGGCGAGGATCGCCTCGTAGTCCTCGATCTTCTCGACCAGTTCGCGGTAGTCGCCCGCGAGCTTGTCGATCTCCAGCCCGACGAGCTGGATCAGGCGCATCGAGCCGATCGCCTCGGCCTGCACGCGTGTCAGGCGGACGCCCCCGACGCTCTCGGCCTTCCCGACCGCCTTCATCAGCCGCTCGGGGATCTTCGGCGCGTGGGGGTGGTCGGGCGAGATGCGGAAACCCCGCTCCATCAGCCTGCCGATCGCCTCCTCACGCGTCGAGCTCGAGCGGATCAGGCGGATCACCTCGTCGATGTCGCAGACCGCAAAAATCAGGCCCTCGAGGATGTGCGCCCGCTTCTTCGCCTCGCGCAACAGGTGCAGCGTCCGGCGACGGATCACCTCAACACGGTGCTCGATGTACAGGTCGATCATGTCGCGCAGGCCAAGCGTCCGCGGCTGGCGGTTCACCAGCGCGATGTTGATGATGCTGAAGGTCTGCTGCAAAGGCGTGTGCTGGTAGAGCTGGTTCTCGACCACCGCCGGATCGGCCCCCTTCTTCAGCTCGATCACGATGCGCGAGCGAGCCGTCCTGCCCGACTCGTTGCGCACATCCGAGACATCGCGGATCCGCTCGTCCTTGACCGCCTCGACGATCTTCTCAACCAGATTGTTCTGCATCAGGCCGAAGGGGATGCGGTCGATCACGACTTGCTGACGCCCCGTCTTACCCATCTCCTCGACATGGCAGACGCCGCGTATCGTGACCTTGCCACGCCCGCCGGTGTACGCCTCGTGGATGCCCTTCCGCCCGATGATCACGCCGCCGGTCGGGAAGTCCGGGCCCTTGATCCCCTGCCGGACGATCTCGCCCGACTCGTCGACCACATCGGTCATGATGTCCGCAAGCCCGATCTCCGGGTTCTCGACGACGCGGATGATCGAATCGAGCACCTCCGTCGGGTTGTGCGGCGGCAGGCTGGTCGCCATGCCAACCGCGATCCCCATCCCGCCGTTGACCAGCAGGTTCGGGAACTTCGCCGGCAGCACCAGTGGCTCAAGAAGGCGGTCGTCGTAGTTGGGCTGGAAGTCGACCGTGTCGAGCTTGATGTCGTCAAGCATGTCCACCGCGGCCTGGGTCATCCGGGCCTCGGTGTAACGCATCGCCGCGGGAGGGTCGCCCTCGATCGAGCCGAAGTTGCCCTGCGGATCGACCAGCGGGACGCGCATCTTCCAAGGCTGGGCCATGCCGACCATCGTCGGATAGATCACGCTCTCGCCGTGGGGGTGGTAGTTGCCCGAGGTGTCGCCGCAGATCTTGGCGCACTTGAGGTGCTTGCGCCCGGGGCGGAGGTTCAGGTCGTGCATGGCGACGAGGATGCGTCGCTGGGATGGCTTGAGCCCGTCGCGGACATCGGGCAGGGCCCGGTCCATGATCGTGCTCATCGCGTAGGTCAGGTAGCTGTCCTGAAGCTCGCGTTCGATCGCCAAGTCGGTGATCCGCCCGGCACCCGCCGGGAGGCTCCCGCCGAGGTCCGCGCCGACGCCGTCAGAGGGCCCCTGAGGGGGTCCGTCGTGCTCCGCCATGCAGCATCTCCGAAGGGCCCCACAGACGCGCCCGGGATCGGGCGCCGCGAGGGCCAAAAACGCCGGAAATCATAGGCGCACAGCCCGCCGGAATCCCCCTCGGCCCTACCCCCCGATGCCCCCCGCAAAGCACTCCGAAACGCCCTCAAACCACGACGGAGCCGCCCCCGCCTCACCCACCCTCGTCGTCGCCCGCGGCAGCCAGCTTCGATAGGCTGTCGAGCGTGTCGCAGACCGCGATCAGCGTCATCGCCGTCGCCTCCGGGTGCAGACGCTGGTCCCACAGCGCAGCGCGCACGCCCCCGATCGACCGGTGCCGGTACCGGTGGGAGTACGCCTCCGCCTCGCGGACGGAGAGCTGCCGCAAAAACCGCACCGACACCAGCACCCGCGAAGCCTCGCGCGACGCCTCCTCACGCCCCGTCAGACGCGGATCGCCCAGCATCGACGCGAAGAACACCACCGGCCGCACAGTGTGCCAGGTCGGCAGCGGGTTCTCCCCAGCCGTGAACACAACACCCCCAGCCAGGTCCGGCGCCTCCAGGCCCGTGTCCGCGGCGTCCAACTGGTGAATCCACACCATCATCCGGGACCGGCGCAGCGCCTCCTCGCCCTCCACCTCGCCCC
>SLFH01000210.1 GCA_007124345.1 Phycisphaerales bacterium
AGAGCACGGTCCAGGCGCTGTACTCGCGCCGGATGGCGAGGAAGAAGCCGAACATGAGCCCAAGGTAGACAAACGCCAGCAGCGCCCCGCACGCCGCGGCGAGCACACCCTCGACAGTCTTGTTCCGCGAGTGGGCGAGCATCGCGCCGACGAGGACGACGACGGCGGCGGTCGCGACCATCGCCACCGCCTGGATCGGGTCGGTTGTCGCGGGGACCAGGCACGAGGCAACCAGCCCGAGCACGCACGAGAACGACATGAAGCGGGTCGAGACGCCCAGCCCGTTGGCCCGGAGCATCGCCGCCAGCTCGCGCGTGGCCATCAGGCCGAGCAGCACGCCGGCGGGGAACAGGACCGACCCGCGCGGGAACTCGGTCAGGCCGAACAAAAGCGGGCGCAGGAAGGCGGGGGCCGTCGTCTCGGCGAGGAACTCGTCGAGCCAGAAGAGCCCGACGAGCACGAGGATCAACAGTGGTCCGAGGAGGATTCGCTGGCGCACGGCGAGGAGGGTAGGGGGTGTTGGGCGTACCGGGCGTCTATGGCCGAACCGTCAGTTCATCGGGAGGCCCTTGCTGCGCCACAGGCGGGCGAGGCGGTCGAGCGTGGTGTCCTCCCAGACGCGCCCGTCAGAGAGCGTCGTCCGCATGAACCGACCCTCTGAGTCGAGCAGGGTTTCCTGCGTGTCCTCGCGGGTCTCGACGAGCTGGGTGATGATCCGGGTCACGCCCTGTCGGTCGCTGGGCTTCTCGACGGTGTCCCGACGCAGGCGGATGCGCTCGTCGGCGGAGCGGTAGGCGTAGAAGGCGTACTCCGACTCGATTCCGACCTCGGCGAGGAGCTGGGGGAGGAGCCAGGTCTGCACCTGGCTGATGTACCCCTCGCCCCTGATCAGCGGGTGGATGCTGCGCGAGGTCTCGCCCATGCCTTCGATGATGATCTGCATCCGCCGTCCCTCGCGGAGGCCGAGCTCGGTGTAGGTGCCGGCGAGCTCGCCGCGGCGCCGGTTGGCCATGCGGATGCTCCAGGCTTCCTCGCCGAAATCCTTGGCGAGCCAGAAGACGGCCTCAGTGTCGACGATCAGGTTGCCCGAGTCGGGCTGGAGCAGGCGGATGTTCATCCGCACGAGGTAGCCCTCTTCCTGTTCGACCTCGGTGTATCGGTCGGGGCTCTTGGTCGGGTCGATGGCGCCGCGGGGGCCGACCGAGGCTCGGATGCGCCGGTAGCCCAGCTCGCGGGCGTCGCGGTCTGAGCCGCTGCGGGCCGGCTCGTACAGACGCTCCCACCGGTCGCGGTTGATCTCGATCACCCGCCGGTAGGCGCTGTCGGGGAGCATGGTGAACGCCTCACGCCCGCGCTGGATAAGCCGCCCCCGTTCGGCCATCGCCTCGATCGAGTCCTCATAGCGGGCTGAGGCGACGAGCGTCTCGTAGACAGCTCGCGACTCGCCCTCGGCGTGCTCGGTCGAGATCAGCTCGAAGACCACAAACCGCGCGGGCGTCGCCTGCACGACCGAGTAGCCCATCAGGATCGGGCGATCGGCGGTGGGGTGGGGCGCCCGGAGGTAGACCCGCGAGGCGGTGCGCTCGCCGACCCTGAGGTTGCGGACGCGTTCTTCAACAGTCACACGGGTCTCGACGAGCTCTTCGACCAGGCGGCCCTGACGGTCGCGCTTGGAGCGGACGACGCCGTGCGCCCGGCGCAGGTCGTCGACGATCTGGTCGATAAAGTGCTCGGGCGTGGCCCCGCCCCCCCGCAGGCGGGGGGTCTTGATGTTCACGAGAAATCGCGAGTGCTCGGGGTTGAGGCGGGCGACGATCGCCGGGTCGTCGACCCGCTCGGCCCGGATGCCCTCGGGCAGGTCGAGCACCAGCCCGATCTCGTCGATGCGGAGCTCCTCGCCAGCGAACCGGACACCGACGGGCGCCTCCTCGGCGATCTGTCGGGTCTGGGCGTGGGCGAGGCCCGCGAGAGAGAGCATGGCGGCGAGACAGATCGTCAGGGCTTGATTCGGCGTCATGGGCGGCCAGCCTTCGGGTGGGTGCTGAGGGTCGGGCTCTCTGGGTTCGGTCGGCGCGTCGGTGGTTCGGTTCGCTCCGGAGCGGGGCGGGGTTCGCCCGATCCGGGCACGAACGCTGTCGGCGGAACCGGCGTCGAGCCGAAGCGGATCGGCCCGACGCGAAGAATTGGTTGATGCCTCCGCGTTGACGCGGCGGGTGCTGCGGGTACCCTATCAGGCTCGCGACCGATCGTCGCGTGGCTGAAGTTGTACTTCTCCCTTCTGGACGGGTGTCGGTCGTCGGACGCGAGGGCGTTCTGGCGGTCCCAGCCGGCAGAGGGGGCTTTGACAAGTGACGGGGTCCGAAGCACCGGCCCGTCGGCTCTCATAGGTGAGGCACAGGCACATGACGGGCGGCAAGATCCGGATCCGGATGGAGGCGTATGACCATGTCGCGCTTGACGCGTCGGCGAAAGAAATCGTCGACCACGCCAAGCGGACCAACGCGAAGGTCAAGGGGCCGGTGCCCCTGCCGACCCGGATCGAGCGGTACACCGTGCTGCGCGGCCCGTTCGTCGACAAGAAAAGCCGCGAGCAGTTCGAGATCCGCACCCACAAGCGGATCATCGACATCGTCGAGCCCAACGCGCGGACAGTCGAGGCGCTCAACCGCCTTGTCGTTCCCGCCGGTGTATTCGTCCGCATCAAGGCGTGACGCTGATTGCTGATGGCCGGGTCCTCTGAGAGGGCCCGGTTTTTTCGTGCCGGCCCTCGCGCCGGCGATTGCCGGTGCCGACCGTCGGCCTCCCGGCGTGAGAAAACCTCCTCTGCAGCGGCCCCGGGCTTTCCCGGGGTCCGGGCAAGAGGCGGCCGCCCGACCGGATTCGGGCCCCGAGGCGGAAAACGCCCGGGCCAAGATAGAGGTTGAAGGCCATGTCGATCGGACTGATGGGCACCAAGCTCGGGATGACCCGGGTGTACGACGAGAACAATGTCAGCATCCCCGTGACCGTGATCCGGGTGGGGCCCTGCGTCGTGACGCAGCTGCGCACGACCGACAAGGACGGGTACACCGCCGTCCAGGTCGGCTTCGGCGAGATGAAGGCCCGCAACTCGACGATCCCGATGATCGGGCACGACGCCAAGGCGGGCGCCGAGCCGCTGCGGCACCACCGCGAGTTCCGCGTCGATGAGAAGGATCTGTCAGGGTTCGAGCTGGGCCAGGAGCTCGGCGTCGACCGCTTCGACGGGGTCGTCTTCGTCGATGTCATCGGCACCAGCAAGGGCAAGGGGTTCCAAGGCGGCATGAAGCGTCACGGCTTCAAGGGCCAGCTCGCCTCCCACGGCGTCGAGCGCAAGCACCGCTCGCCCGGCTCGATCGGCGGGCACGCGACCAACCGCGGCTTCAGCGGCAAGCTGAAGAAGGGAAAGAAGATGTCCGGCCAGATGGGCGACCAGCGGGTCACCGCCCGGAGCCTGCCGGTCATCAAGATCGACGCCGAGCAGGGGCTGCTCTTGGTCAAGGGGCCGGTGCCGGGCTCGAACAAGTCGCTGGTGCAGGTCCGCCCCGCGGTGCGTCTGAACCGCTCCAAGGGCAAGGCCGGGAGTTGATATTCAGGGGATATCCCGCCTGTTTGTGGACGGGGAGCGTGGGGCCGGGTAAAGTCTGGGCCCCGTGAAAACGGGCGGAACTGTTCGAAGCTTGTGAGAGGAACACGGCTGGTCGCAAGAACAAGCGGCCCGCCGGCCCGAAGGGTCCCGAAAGGGAGACCGCCGGGCGACGACAAGCGTGTTGTGGCGGGACTCTTCGAGGCCCGCCTGAGTATGCCGAGTCGATTCCGAGCCGACCCCGCTGCGTCGAAGAGCAGCGTTCCCAGAGGCGAGCCTCAGGGGACAAGAGGAGGCGGCCGGATAGGCGAAACAATTTCGGCCCGTCCTATGGGCGGCCCGAGGCGACCGACGAGGAACGACATCATGGATGTCCCCGTCTACAACATGCAGGGCCAAGAGGTTGGCACGATGTCCATCGACGAGCAATCGCTCGGCGGGACGATCAATGCCGACCTCATCAAACAGGCCTATGTGCGTTACCACGCGAACCTGCGCCAGGGCTCTGCTCGCTCGCTGACGCGGGGCGAGGTCGAGGGCTCGACCCGCAAGATCTACCGCCAGAAGGGCACGGGCAACGCCCGGCACGGCGCCAAGTACGCGCCGATCTTCAAGGGCGGCGGTCACGCCAAGGCCAAGAAGCGTGTCCGCGAGGATTACCACCTCGACATGCCCAAGAAGATGCGCCGCAAGGCGAACCGCAACGCTCTGCTCTCCAAGCTCATCGGCTCGGAGCAGTTCGGACCCGAGGTTCGGGTCATCGAGTCGCTGGACTTCGACAAGCCAGGCACCAAGGCCTTCAAGAGCATGATCGAGGCGTTGAACCTCGACCGCTCGGCCCTGGTCGCTCTGAGCCCGGATCCGGAGAAGAGCCAGAACGCCCGGCTGAGCGCCCGCAACATCGAGGGTGTCACGCTCTGCCGGTCCGACCAGCTCAACTGCTTCGAGATGCTCAACCACCGCTACCTGGTGATTTCCAAGCCCGACCTTGAGGCCTGGCTCGCCGGCCCCTCCAGCCAGACCGGCAAGGAGGCCAAGGTCGACCCGATGGGGCGTGGTTCCAGCGGCGTGCGTCGCGAGCGTGCGGCACGCCCCAAGCGCGGCGCCGCCGCGGTCGGAGGTGACGCGTGATCGACAAGACCTACATCATCAAGCGCCCGGTGCTCACCGAGAAGAGCACCGCGAGCATGCAGGAAAACACCTACACGTTCGAGGTCGACCGGCGCGCCAGCAAGGACGAGATCAAGGCCGCCGTAGAGGAAATCTACGGCGTCAAGGTGCTGGGCGTGAGAACCACGGTGCACAAGGCGCGTCAGCGGCGATACCGGTACGGCGTCGTCGACGGCAAGAAGACGAAGAAGGCGATGGTCCGCCTGCCCGAGGGCCAGGCGATTGAGTTGTTCTGAAGACCGACACGAAACGAGCGGGCCATTGCCCGCAGAAGAGTAGGGATCGATCATGGCGATCCGCGTTTACAAACCTACCAGCGCAGGACGGCGCAACGCCTCGGTCAACCTCCACACCGAGGTGACCAAGAAGTCGCCCGAGAAGTCGCTGCTGCGCCCCTGCCCGAAGAAGGGCGGACGCAACCACAGCGGCAAGATCACCGTCAAGGGTCGCGGCGGCGGCGCCAAGCGCCTGTACCGCATGGTCGACTTCAAGCGGCGCGATCGCGACGGCATCAGGGGCGAGGTGGTCGGCATCGAGTACGACCCCAACCGCACCTGCCACATCGCCCTGGTGCAGTACGCCGACGGCGTGAAGCGCTACATCCTCGCCCCCGAGAAGCTCAAGGACGGCGACGAGATCCTGACCTCTTCCGACAAGGCGATCGAGCCGAGCGTCGGCAACTCGATGCCCCTGCGGTTCATCCCCACGGGCATGAATGTGCACTGCATCGAGCTGCAGCCGGGCAAGGGCGGGCAGATGTGCCGC
Source organism: Phycisphaerales bacterium (assembly GCA_007124345.1). Taxonomy (GTDB): domain Bacteria; phylum Planctomycetota; class Phycisphaerae; order Phycisphaerales; family UBA1924; genus SLFH01. The sequence goes on from SLFH01000210.1 coordinate 5,540, forward strand.
TCCGCCGGCGCGTACGCCAGGCTGACCAACCGCGAGGGCGGGTACGCGACGCTGGTGCTCCCCTCGGGCGAGACGCGTCGGGTGCATGTGAACTGCCGAGCGACGATCGGGCAGGTCGGCAACTCCGACCACCAGAACCGTCGATTGGGCAAGGCGGGCCTGAGCCGTCACCTGGGCCGGCGTCCCAAGACGCGCGGCGTGGCGATGAGCCACGACGCCCACCCGATGGGCGGCGGCGAGGGCCGGTCCAAGGGCGGGCGGGCGCCTTCGAACTTTAAGGGCACGCTCTCCAAGGGCGGCTCGACGCGTGACAAGAACAAGCCGAGCCAGGACCTGATCCTGCGTCGCCGGCGCAGCAAGCGGTACGGGCAGCTCCGCTAAGGGGCAGATGGAGACCGAGCGATGAGTCGCAGTGCAAAGAAGGGCCCGTATGTCGACGAGAAGCTGTACTTCAAGGTGCAGCGGCAGGCCGAGAGCGGCGCACGAGCACCGATCAAGACCTGGGCTCGTTCCTGCACGATCGTGCCCGAGTTCGTGGGTGTGACTTTCCAGATCCACAACGGGCGCCACTTCCAGGAGCTCTTTGTCACCGAGGATATGGTCGGGCACAAGCTCGGCGAATTCGCGCCCACGCGGACCTTCCGCGGGCACACGAACAAGAAGGAAGGCATCAGGTCCGGCCGCTGAGGCCTTGAGCTGATGACCGGATCGAGAACTGGTTCGGAATGAACCGCCCCGGCAGACGCCGGGCAGATTGGGTGAACAGGCGTGAGACTGAACAGCCAAAAACTCAAGCAGGCGGCCCAGAGCGCCGGTGTCGGCGTCGAAGAGCTCGCCGCCGCCGTCGAGCGGACGGGCCTGAGCGGCCAGAAGGCCGAGAAGGCCGTCCGCAACTGGATGGCCGGGCGCGACCACCCCCGCTGCAAGGCGGCCGACCTCGCCCGCATGGCCGGCGTCCTGGGCGTCCAGGTCAAGGACATCGCCCGCTTCGTCAGCGAGGTGCGCTACCACAGAGGCAGCACCCGCAAGGCGCGTCTGGTCGCGGACATGATCCGCGGCAAGCGGTTCGACCAGGCCGAGCAGATCCTTCGGTTCAGCCCGAAGCGTGCCTCGGTCAATGTGCAGAAGTGCCTCGCGGCCGCCTTCGCCGAGGCGGAAGAGTTCGAGGCCAACGACCCCGCGCGTCTCGTCATCGCCGAGGTCCATGTGGAGGAGGGGCCGCAGATCAAGCGGTTCCGCCCCAAGGACCGCGGGCGGGCGCATCCGATTCTGAAGCAGACCAGCCACATCACCATCGGGCTGGAGGAGAGGGCTTAATGGGCCAGAAGACGCACCCGTTCGGGCTCCGCCTCGGCATCACCGAGGCCCACAGGAGCCGCTGGTACGCGCCCAAGGCGCTCTACGGCGAGCTTCTGATCGAAGACGAGAAGATCCGCCGGTTCCTCGACAAGCGTCTGAACCGGACGCCGCCAAACGCCGCGGTCGCCGACATCCACATCGAGCGAACCCGCGAGGAGCTGAAGATCATCATCCGGACCGCGCGTCCGGGCTTGGTCATTGGCCCCAAGGGCGCCGAGGTGGACCGGATGCAGCAGGAACTGCAGTTCATGACCGCCCGCAAGGTGGCGATCTCGATCGTCGAGATCAAGAACCCCGACATTGACGCTCAGCTCATCGCCGAGGCGGTGGCCGAGCAGCTCAAGCGGCGTTCGAGCTTCCGCCGGGCCCTGAAGATGCGCGCCGAGGCCGCGATGCAGGCGGGCGCCAAGGGCGTGAAGATCGGCATCGCCGGACGCCTAGGCGGGGCCGACATGAGCCGTCGTCTTGAGGTTCGCCACGGGGCGCTGCCCCTCTCGACCCTGCAGGCGAGGGTGGAGTACGGGTTTGCCGAGTCGGTGACCACCTACGGCGTGATCGGCGTGAAGGCGTGGGTGTACCGCGGCTTCTACAGCCAGCAGGAAGAAGAAGACACCGCGGCCCCCGGGCGGCGGATGCGGGCCAGAGGCCGGCGCTGAGCCGGCGCGAAACACGCGGAACGACGAGCCAGACAGCGATTTGCCAAGGACTGACCGATGCCTCCTTACAAGATCCCCAAGCGAGTGAAGTTCCGCAAGGAGATGCGGCGCACCAGCCGCGTCAACCGAAACGCGACGCGCGGCAACTATGTGGCCTACGGGGAGTACGGGCTGCAGGCCCTTGAGTCATGCTGGCTCAAGAGCAACTGCATCGAGGCCGGACGCATCGCGTGCCAGCACTTCCTCAAGCGTGAGGGCAAGCTCTTCATCCGCGTCTTCCCCGACAAGCCCGTCTCCAAGAAGCCCCTGGAAACCCGGATGGGCAAGGGCAAGGCGGATGTGGACTACTGGGCGGCAAGGGTGAAGGCCGGCACCATGCTCTTTGAGCTCGCCGGCGTGTCGGAAGTCCGGGCCCGCGAGGCGATGGCCCGCGTGGCGATGAAGATGCCGGTGCGGTGCCGGTTCGTCTCACGCCGGATGTCGGTGTGACGGGCCGGGCGGCCAGGAGCGATTGATATGACCGGCGAAGAAGTCAGAAAGCTCGACAGCGAAGAGATCGAGGTCGAGCTCAAGAGGTTGCGGGAAAAGCTGTTCGACCTGCGTCAGTCGGCGGCTACAGAGAAGGTGGCGGACAACTCCCGCTTCCGTTCGCTCAGGCACGATGTCGCGCGTCTGCTCACCGAGCAGAACGCCAGGCGTCGGGCGTCGGCGGCCGGGTGATCGTCGCCCGGATGGTCAGGGCAATTAGGGCGTAGTGGATCGACAAGGGCCCGCTCCGGAGCGGGCGGGACCCTTTCAGAAGAGGTCGCAGATGGCAGAAGACAGCACCACGGCGGCGGGCGGCCCCAAGCCCAAAGGCACAAGGGTCGGGGTGGTCGAGACCGATTCGCGCGACAAGACGCGCAAGGTCGTGATCAGCTACCTCGCCAAGCACGCGAAGTACGGCAAGTATGTCAAGCGCCGGACCGTGCTGCATGTGCACGACGAGGCGAACGAGTCGCGCAACGGCGATGTGGTCGAGGTGGCTCAGTGCCGCCCGATCAGCAAGACCAAGTCGTGGCGTCTGGTCAAGGTCGTCGAGAGGCGCTCCGAGGCCGTCTGAGGCGCAAGCGGAACAGGACCCAGCGATGCTGCAGCAGGAATCAAGATGCGAAGTCGCGGATAACTCCGGCGCGAAAATCGCCTACGTCATCCGTGTGTACGGCGGCTCGACCCGTCGCGGCGGCTTCACCCGCCGCACCGCGGGCGTCGGCGACCGCGTGCTGATCTCGGTGAAGAAGGCGCTGCCCGGCGCGGATGTCAAGCCGGGCGACATGTCCAAGGCGGTCGTGGTCCGCACCAGGAAGCAGACCCGGCGCAAGGACGGCTCGTATGTCGCGTTCGACACGAACGCGGTGGTGCTGATCAACCAGGACGGCAACCCCCGCGGGACGCGTATCTTCGGCCCGGTCGCCCGCGAGCTCCGCGACCGGTCGTACATGAAGATCGTCTCGCTCGCGCAGGAGGTGGTGTGAGATGCCCCGCCATGTGAAAAAGGGCGACACCGTGATCATCACCGCCGGCGACCACAAGGGACGCACGGGCGAGATCATGTTCGTCGACACAGACCGTGACCGCGTCCTGATCAAGGGCGTCAACCTCCGGACCAAGCACGTCAAGCCGACACGGCTGAACCCCCAGGGCGCCGTGATCACCAAGGAAGGCCCGGTCCACATCTCCAATGTCAGCCCGGTCGCTGACGGGCGCGCCACTCGCGTCCGCTTCCGCGTTAACCAGGACGGCAGCAAGGATCGGATCGCCGCCAGGAACGGAGAGGTTCTCTCCAAAGTCCGCGGGCCCAAGAAGAAGAGCTGACCCCGGGGACGCACCCGGCAGGATGAACGACAATGGCCGAAGAGAAGAAATCCAAGAAGGGCGGCAAGAAGGGCGCTCCCGACGGGCCCGCGATGGGTCCCTCCAGCCTCCGCGAGCGCTTCAAGTCCGAAGTCGCGCAGGAGGTCGCCAAGGAGTTCGGGATCGACAACCCGATGGCCCTGCCCAAGCTCGAGAAGATCACGCTCAATGTCAACATGGGGCGCCATCTCGACGGGACCAAGCTGCCCCCCAATGTGCAGAGCACCGTGCTTGAGACCCTCACCGCGATCTCCGGCCAGAAGCCGGTGGTCGTCAAGGCCAAGAAGTCCGTCTCGAACTTCAAGGTCCGCGAGGGCTACCCGACCTCGGCGATCGTGACGCTCCGGCGCGACCGGATGTGGCACTTCCTGGATCGGCTGATCCACCTGGCCACGCCCCGCATCAAGGACTTCCGGGGCCTGAAGCGCGAGGGCTTCGACCGCCAAGGCAACTACTCCTTCGGGCTGACCGAGCAGGGCGTCTTCCCCGAGATCAACATGGCCGAGGCCAACTTCACCCACGGGATGAACATCAACCTGACCTTCAGCAACTCCGACCGGAAGAAGAGCGAGTTCCTCCTCGAGAAGCTGGGCATGCCCTTCGCGAAGGTCGGCGAGAACTGATTTTTAGAAAAGAGCCGGGCTCCGGCGAGCCCTGATTTAGGACGGAAAGAAGAACGCATATGGCCACCAAGGCGCAGGTCGCAAAGAGCAACCGCAAGCCGAAATACTCCTCGCGGGTCGTCCGCAGGTGCGAGCTGACCGGGCGGGCGCGCGGGTACTACCGCAAGTTCCGCATCAGCAGGATCATGCTCCGCAAGCTCGCCCTGGAGGGCAAGATCCCGGGCATGCGCAAGTCGAGCTGGTGAGACCCGAGGCCGAAGGTGGCGAGCCCCGTCCCGCGTAAGGGACACGGGCCAGGGACACTGAGCGTCCCAGCAAGAGGAATGGACGAACGATGGCACTGAGCGACCCGATCGCGGACATGCTGACCCGGATCCGCAACGCCGGCCGGAACAGAGAGAAGGCGGTGACCGTGCTCAACAGCAAGGTCAACCGCGGCATCGCAGATGTCCTCGTGAACGAAGGCTACATCAACGCCTTCGATGTCATCGAGGACGGACGCCAGGGCATCATCCGGATCACACTCCGGTACGGGCCCCGGGGCGAGCGCGTGCTTAACCGCATCGACCGGGTGAGCAAGCCCGGCCGGCGCGTCTACCAGAAGGTCGACGAGCTGCCACGCCCCCTCCAGGGGCTCGGCATCGCGGTGGTCTCGACCAGCCGCGGCGTCCTCAGCGACCGAAAGTGCCGCGAGGAGCGGGTGGGCGGAGAGGTGCTCTGCGTCGTCGCGTGACGGCCGGGCTGAACAGAAGAGCGTCGGATCCTTGGGCTGAAAGGCTTTGCAGGGCCGTTAAGCAGGAAACGAGGCGGAAAGAACCATGTCGCGTCTAGGCAAAAAACCGGTCACCGCCCCCAAGGGGGTCAAGGTCTCGATCAACGGGCAGACCGTCGAGGTCGAGGGCCCCAAGGGCAAGCTGTCGCGGACCTTCCCGGATGTCGTGCGTCTGAGCTGGTCCGAGGACGAGAAGGCGGTCAATGTCGCGGTCGACGAGAAGGACCTTTCGGTCCCCGCCAACCGCGCGATGTGGGGCACCGCCCGGGCGCTGATCGCCAACATGATGGAGGGCGCCTCGACCGGCTTCAGCAAGACCCTCGAGATCGTCGGCGTCGGCTGGGGCGCGCAGCTTCAGGGCCAGAAGCTGGTCCTCAAGCTCGGGTACGCCAACCCGGTCGAGGTCGATGTCCCCCAGGGCGTCAATGTCTCGGTCGAGAAGCAGATCGTCAAGGTCGAGGGCTCCGACAAGCACGCGGTGGGGCAGTTCTGCGCCATCGTCCGCTCCAAGCGCAAGCCCGAGCCCTACAACGGCAAGGGCATCAAGTACAGCGGCGAAGTGATCAAGAAGAAGCAGGGCAAGCAGTTCGGCAGCTGATGCCGGGCCCGCCACGGGGGGGGAGAACGCCTCCCCGCTCAAGGACGCAAGCGATGAATCGTCAGAAACTCAAGGACAAGCGCAGGGGCCGGCGACGCGTCGGCATCCGCAAGCGCGTGATCGGCACGCCCTCGCGTCCCCGCCTGTGCGTGTACAGGTCGCTGAACCACATCTATGTCCAGGTCGTCGATGATCTGGAGGGCAAGACGCTGGTCTCGGCCTCGACGCGCGACAAGGACACCCGCCTGGACAGCACAGGCAACACCGACGCCGCGGCGGCGGTCGGGATGAAGATCGCAGAGAAGGCCCGCGCCGCCGGCGTGACCCAGGTCGTTTTCGACCGGGGGGGCTTCAGGTACCACGGACGTGTGCGCGCCCTTGCGGACGCGGCGCGGAAGGCCGGACTCGAATTCTGAACCAACTGGGTCGGCGCGCGACCCAAGCGAGAGCGACATGCGTGAGGTGATGGAAGAACGCAATCAGATGGACTCCCACACGATCGGGGTCTATCGAACCGCCGCCACCGTGAAGGGCGGGCGTCGGTTCAGCTTCGGCTCCCTCGTGATCGTCGGTGATCACAACGGGACGATCGGCTTCGGCTACGCCAAGTCGAACGAGGTGCCAAGCGCGATCGAGAAGGCCACCAAGAAGGCCCGCGCCCACACTCGCAAGGTGCCGAGGGTCGGATCGACCATCCCCCACGAGGTCACCGGCCGTTTCGGCGCCTCGTCGGTCAGACTGATCCCCGCCTCCCCGGGCACGGGCGTCGTCGCGGGAACAACCGTCCGCGCCATGCTCGAGCACGCCGGTATCAGCGACTGCCTGACCAAATGCTACGGCTCGACCAACTCGATCAACGTCGTCAAGGCCGTCTTCGACGGGCTCGGACGCCTCCAGACCAAGGAGCAGATCGAGGAGCTGCGGGGCCAGGACCTCGGCGCCACCGAGACGGAAGAGAAGGTCGAACGCGGCGCACGCTTCGTCCCCAAGTTCGGCGACCGCTCCATCAAGGGCGCAGCGACCGACGACGAGAACCAGAAGAACGAGAGCAACGATTGACCATCGCCGCCGCCGCGAAGCACCCGTGCTGACGCGGCGACGGACAACGGGCCCACAAGGGCCAGAGGGCTTCGGCCATGATGATCCACGAGATCACCGAGATCGCCGGCAAGAACAAGAAGCGCAAGCGCGTCGGGCGCGGCCCCGGCTCGGGGCGGGGCAAGACCTCGACCCGAGGCTTCAAGGGCGCCGGGAGCCGTACTGGCAACAGCCGCCGCTACGCCTTCGAGGGCGGCCAGATGCCCTACTTCCGGCGCATGCCCAAGTTCGGCTTCACCAATGTCCAGTTCCGCACGCTGTTCTGGGCGGTCAACCTCGGCGACATTGTCAAGCACCCCGACTTCGCCAAGGGCGGCCGGGTCGACGACGGGACGCTGATCAAGTCCGGTTTGGTGCGCGATTCCAGTCGCGATGTCAAGATCCTCGGCGACCTCAAAGCCGACGCGGAAGACGCCAAGCTGACCGTCGCCCTCGATGTCGAGGTCAGCCGTGTGACAGCCGGCGCCCGCGCCAAGATCCTCGAAGCGGGCGGCAAGGTCAACGAGCTGGGCACCAGGCGTGACCGCGTCCGCGGGGTCGACCGCAACAGCGACGACCACACACCCAAGAACCTGACGAAGAAGCTCAAGCGCCTCCGCCAGAGCGAGGCCAACAAGGCCGCCTTCGCCAGAGGCGAAGCGCCCAAGAAGAAGGGCTAATCGGACCGGCGTCTGTCGCCGAACGCCCGATCGCCACGGATGATCAGCACGGTCCGGGCCCGGTCGTGCGGCCTATGCTCGGGCTCAATCGCCCGGGCGGGCCGAACACCCCGCCGGACCCCTCAAAGAGCGAGCCGGAATGCTCCAGCCTGTCCTGAACTTCCTCGGCCTAGCCTCGGTCGTCAATGTCTTCAAAGTCCCCGAGCTGAGGACCAAGATCCTCTTTACGCTCGCGATGCTCGCGGTCTATCGCATCGGCTTCTGGATCCCCCTGCCGGGCGTCGACCAGGCCCTGCTCATCCAGCACTTCCAGGACGCAGGCGAGACCGCCTTCGGGCGCGTCGCCTCCTATGTCGCTGTCTTCTCAGGGGGCAGCTTCGGCCAGAGCACGATCTTCGGCCTGGGCATCATGCCCTACATCACGGCCGCCATCATCATGCAGCTCGTCGGCAGCGTCTCGCAGACGATCAAGAAGCTGCGCGAGGAAGGCCCGACCGGCCAGGCCAAGATCCAGGACTGGACCCGGCGCCTCACCGTCGGCCTCTGCCTGATCCAGGCCATCATGTGGCTGAGCTACATCAACCAGGCCGGCCTCGTCGAGCCCCAGTGGCGGGGCAACACCGTCTGGTACCTCATGGGCGTCACCGCCATGACGGCCGGCACCGTCTTCCTCATGTGGATCGGCGAGCAGATCGACCGCTTCGGCATCGGCAACGGCGCCTCCATGATCATCATGGCCGGCATCCTCGCGGAGATGCCCGGCGCCATCGGATGGGTCATCGGCAACTTCGAGCCCGGCGTCGACGGCAAGCTCGACTTCATGTCCCTCATCCTCCTCCTGGGCGGCTTCGTGCTCGTCTGCGGCGGGGCGGTCCTCATCACCGTCGCCCAGCGGCGCATCCCCGTCCAGCAGGCCAAGCACACCCGCGGACGCAAGGTCGTCGGCGGCCAGCGCAGCTACCTCCCCCTCCGCGTCAATCACGGCGGCGTGATGCCCATCATCTTCGCCTCCAGCCTGATGCTCTTTCCCTCGGTGATCTTCAGCGCGATCAACGAGAATGTACAGCGCATCGGGACCGGCGGCTTCTGGCCGATCCTCACCCAATGGATGAGCGACAACTTCCAGATGGGCGAGTTCATGTACGTGATGTTCTACATCGTGCTCGTCTACTTCTTCAGCTACTTCTGGATCACCGTCCAGTTCAATCCCGAGGAGATGTCCAAGCAGCTCCGCGACCACGGCTCGTTCATCCCCGGCCTCCGCCCAGGCCCGAGAACCGCCGAGTACCTCGAAACGGTCATGGAGCGCATCACCTTCGTCGGCGCCGCGGCATTGGCCGTCATCGCCGTGCTCCCGATGATCGTCAACCGGAGTCTCAACATCGACTTCAGGGTGGCGCAGTTCCTCGGGGGGACCGGTCTGCTCATTGTCGTGGCTGTAAGTCTGGACTTCCTCCAGCGCGTCGAGGCCAACCTGATGATGCGCAACTACGCAGGCTTCCTCGGAGGCCAGGACGACGGCAAGGCCAAGCGCATCCGAGGCCCCCGCGGCTGACACGCCCGGCCCACGCACCCCCGGGGGGCCCGTTGGCGATCCCCATCCGCTCACCCCGCGAGGTCGACGCGATCGGCGTCGCCGCAGACGCCCTCGAAGCGATCCTCGCCGAGGTCCGCGCCGCCTGCGTGCCCGGCGTCACCGGCATCGAGCTCGACGCCCTGGCCGCCCGCCTGATCGAAGACGCGGGCGCACAGCCGCTCTTCAAGGGCGTTGTCGGCCGCGCGGGCGTCCCGCCTTTCCCCGGCGTCTCGTGCATCTGCATCAACGAGCAGGTCGTCCACGGGGTGCCTTCTGACCGCCCCATCCGCGAGGGCGACCTGATCACCATCGACATCGGGCTGACGCTCCACGGCTGGTGCGCCGACATGGCAGCCTCGGTCATGGTCGGGGCGTGCTCGGTCCAGACCGCCCGCCTCGCCCACGCAACCGCGCAGGCCGCCGAACTCGCCACGGGCCTCATCGCCCCCGGCGTCCGCTGGTCGCGTGTCGCGCGGGCGATGCGTGAGATCGCCTCCGAAGCGGGGTTGGGTGTCGTGCCGGGGTACATCGGGCATGGGATCGGCCGGTCGCTGCACGAGCCGCCCCGCCTGCCCCTCTTGAGCGTCACCGGGGGGGACCTGGAAGGGACGGACGACGACCTCGTGTTCCGGCCGGGCATGGTCGTCAGCGTCGAGCCGACCTTCGCTTTGGGCGATCCCCGGGTCCGCACGCTCGACGACGGGTGGACGGTCGTGACGGCCGTCGGCGCCCCCGCCTGCCATGAGGAGCGGATACTCGCAGTCACGGCCGAAGGGTGCCGCGTGCTTGGGGCCGGTACGGACGTCGGAGCGTGAGGGAGGCATGCGTCGAGCCTCGATCCGCGGTTTTTCCGTTCGGATCACGATTTTCGGGGAGAATGCGGCCCGAGCGGGGCGGATCGGAGATGACTGCCCGCAGGGGCCGGCCTAGACTCTTCGCCCCGGTTTTCGGCCTGGGGTTTGGCTATATTGCGCCGCTTCGAAGGTCGGGGCGGCGATGACCTTTCGCTCGCCGGGGGATGCCCGGGGAGGTGGTGCGATGAAAGTCAGATCGAGCGTCAAGCGAATCTGCAACCAGTGCCAGATCATCCGGCGCGGTGGCAAGGTGCGCGTGATCTGCAAGGCGGACCCCAAGCACAAGCAGGTCCAGGGCTGAGGTTGATCTAAACGCCGCCACGAGCGGCGAGGAGTGTTCGGCGTGCCCCGAATCGCAGGTATCGATGTTCCCGACAAGAAGAAGATCTACTTCGCTCTGCAGTACATCCACGGCGTCGGACCGAAGTACGCCGCGGACATCCTGACAGAGGCGTCGATCAACCCCGAGACGCGGGCGAACCAGCTCACCGAGCAGGACATCGCCAACATCAACTCGATCATCGACTCGAGCTACATCGTCGAGGGCGCCCTCCGCCGCCAGGTCGGCCAGAACATCCAGCGTCTGAAGGACATCCGCGCCTACCGGGGCGAGCGTCATCGCAGGGGCCTGCCCGTCCGCGGCCAGCGCACCCGCTGCAACGCACGCACCCGAAAGGGACGGAAGAAGACCGTCGCCGGCAAGAAGGGCATCAAGGGCTGATAGCCCTCCGCGAGGCTCCAGCCCGAACTCGGGAGTGTGGAGCCGACACCAGCGAGAGACCACATGGCGAAGAAGCAGAAAAAAGTCCGCAAGAACGTCGTCCGGGGCATCGCCCACATCAAGGCGACCCAGAACAACACGATGGTCACCGTCACCGACACCAACGGCGAGACCATCGCCTGGGACTCGGCCGGCACCATCGGCTTCAAGGGCGCCCGCAAGGCGACGCCCTTCGCGGCCACCCGCGCCGCCGAGCAGGTGGGCCAGAAGGTCCGCAAGGTCGGCATGCAGGAGGTCGAGGTCCGCGTCAGGGGCACCGGCGCCGGGCGTGAGTCGGCCGTCACCGGCCTGGCCTCCACCGGTCTGCGAGTAACCGCGATCGAGGACCACACGCCGGTGCCGCACAACGGCTGCCGTCCCCGCAAGAAGCGGCGCGTGTAACCAGAGTCTTTCCCACGCCCGGCGGCGCGAAAGCCCCGCCGGGTCGTTTGTTGTCAGAGCGGGAGCTCGGGAAGAAGGCCGCGACCGACGCCGGCGGGCGATCGGGGCCGAGAGCCGCAGCTCCCCACAGATTCCGTGACATTGTCCACGGTCCGCCGGAAAGTAGAGGTTGCCATGAGGGTTCGTTGGCGAGGGCTTGAGCTCCCCACGCGTGTTGTCGCAGATCCCAAGCACACCGGGCCGAACTTCGGCCGGTTCACCGTCGAGCCGTTCGAGCGCGGCTTCGGCACCACCGTCGGCAACAGCCTGCGGCGGGTCCTCCTATCCAGCCTCGAAGGCGCCGCCGTCACCAGCGTGAAAATCACCGGCGCGACCCACGAGTTCACTTCGCTCCCGGGCGTTCTTGAGGACATGACCGACATCGTCCTCAATGTCAAGAACCTCGTGGTGAGGATGGACGGGGACGAGCCCAGGACCATGCGCCTGGCGGCGCAGGGCCCCGGCGAGGTCACCGCCGACCTGATCGAGGCCGACCCCTCGATCACTATCATGGACAAGGACCTGGTCATCTGCACCCTGACCGACGAGGTTGACTTCGAGATGGAGTTCACCGTGCAGAAGGGCCGGGGTTATGTCCCCGCCTCCGAGCACATGGTCTCCAAGGAAGAGCAGGAGATCGGCGAGATCCAGATCGACGCCATCTACTCCCCCGTCCAGCGCGTCCGCTACAACGTCGAAGACACCCGCGTCGGCCAGAAGACCAACTACGACAAGCTCACGCTCGAGATCTGGACCAACGGCACCCTCACGCCCGAGCTCGCGCTCGTCGAGGCCGCCAAGATCCTCCGCAAGCACCTCAACCCCTTTGTGCAGTACTACGAGCTGGGCGAGGACCGCGTGAGCGAGGAGGCCGCCGCCGCCGCCGGCGTCGACGAGGAACTCATCCGCAAGCTGAACATGCCGATCTCCGAGCTGGACCTCTCCGTCCGGGCCAGCAACTGCCTGGAGTCGGCCCGTATCGAGACCGTCGGCGACCTGGTGCAGCAGTCCGAGCCCGAGCTGCTCAAGCTCCGCTCGTTCGGCCGCACATCGCTGCGCGAGGTCAAGCGCAAGCTCCTGGACATCGAACTTGATCTGGGCATGGAGCTGCCGGAAGGGTTCACGCCCGCCGGCCGGGGCGGGGCCTGATCCCCAATTAGAGCACCCGCCCGGCCGAACACGCCGGGCCTGAGAGCGAAGGATTACGCCGATGCGACACCGCAAAGCCGGCTACAAACTCGGACGCACATCATCGCACCGCAAGGCGATGCTGCGCAACATGGCCGCGAGCCTCTTCGAGCACGGCCAGATCGTCACCACCGTCCCCAAGGCCAAGGCCCTCCAGCCCTTTGTCGAGCAGATCATCACCAAGGCCAAGCGGGGCGACCTCCACGCCCGCCGCCAGGTGATCGCTATGCTCGGCCGCGATCGCCGGGGCTTCGAGTGGCTCTACCTCCCCAAGACGCCCACCGACCAGGAGCGCGAGCACGTCGACAAGCTCCGCGAGCGGGCCGAGGCCTACTTCCCAGTCCCTGCGAGCGACGAGGTCGAGCGCAACCGTTACGGCGAGCTCCGCAAGTCGCCCAAGCTCGTCAAGCACATCTTCGATAATGTCGCCCCGCGCTTCGCCGACCGCGCCGGTGGCTACACCCGCATCGTCAAGCTCGACTACCGCCGCCTCGGCGACCAGGCCCCGACCTGCGTGATCCAGTTCGTCGGCGCCGAGGAGGGCCCCGAGATCGGCGGCCGCCCCAGCACCCGCCGACGCCAGGCCGACCGGCGCACCGCCTACGCCGCCAAGCTCCGCAAGGAACGCGGCGCTTCGGCCAAAGCCGCC
>SLFH01000172.1 GCA_007124345.1 Phycisphaerales bacterium
CTGGAGCGCCTGATCGCCCAGCAGGACGAGCTCCGCCAGCGCGCGGGCGAGATCGGGGAAGAGACGGTCGGCCGTCGCCCCGATGAGCTGACCGATCAGCAGCGCCGCGCCTTGGAAGAGCTCGCCCGGAGACAGGAAGAGCAGGCCTCGCGACTCGCTGAACTGGTCGACGAGCTGATGAACCGCGCGCAGGAAGCGCAGGAGTCCGACCCCGGCCGGGCGATGAGCCTCGAACGGGCGGCCGACGCGGCCAGAACCTCGCGCGCCGAGCAGATGATGGAGGAGGCGGCAGAGCAGCTCCGCCAGAACCAGACCTCCAGCGCCGACCAGAACCAGCAACAAGCCGCCGAAGCGATGCGCGACATGCTCGACGAGCTCGACGGGGCCGAGGACCGCAGGCGCGATGTGCTCCGACGCGTGCTCGCGAGCGTGATCGAGTCGCTCGACGCGCTGATCCGTGCGCAGGAGCGTGAGATCGCGCAGCTCGATCGGGCGCGTCCGGCCGGGCCCTTCGCCCCGCTCGCCGAGCCGCTCTTCCGCCTGCAGGGCAACACATTCGGCGTGCTGGAACAGATCGAGAGCGGGGGGAGCGATCTCGACAGTGTGGCGAGGCTGGTCGACCAGGCCGCGGGCGCGCAGGGGCGTGCGATCGGGGCGCTGCGTGCGAACCCCGCCGACGACGAGGAGTCGCTGCGCCAGCAGCGGATCAGCCTGCGCCGCCTGACCGAGGCGCGCGAAGAGGCCGAGCGCCTGCAGCGGCAGGCGGAGATGGAAGAAGCCAGACGCGAGCGTCAGCAGCTCCGCCAGGCGTACGCCGAGGCGTTGGAGCGCCAGATCGCGATCCGCGACGAGCTGGCCGAGTACGCCGGGCGCCCGCTGGACCGGCGCGAACGGCGAGAGCTGCTCAGCCTCGCCCAGCGCCAGGAGGCCCAGCGAGAAGAGCTTGAGCAGTTGCGATCACGCGTGATGCAGCAGGGCGATCCGCCCGCGTTCTCGCTGGCGCACGACAGGCTCGACCGCGACGCGGGTTCGAGCACCGACCTGATGCGCCGCCCGCCGACGGGGCCGGAGCTGGATCGTCGACAGAACTCGATGGTCCGCGTGCTCCGCTCGCTGGTCGAAGCGCTCGCCGACGATCAGGACCAGCCCGAGTTCGGCGACGAGGCCGGCGGCGAAGGGGGCGGCGATGGCGAGGGCCAGCCCCAGGCGCTCCCGCCGGTCGCGCAGCTCAGGCTGCTGCGGTCGATGCAGATCGAGGCGATGGAGCGGACCGAAGCCGCAGACGCCCAAGGCGCCGAGGCTGACGAGGTTGATGAAATCATCGAATTGCAAACCGACCTCTCCTCGATCGCGAACAGACTTCTGGAAGAACTCAGGCAGCAGCAGGGAGGCGGCGGCTGATGCGAAAAACGACGACAGCATGGATTATGGGTCTCGCGCTCGGCTGCGGCACAGCGGTCGCCGATCGCACGCCCACCCTCGACGAACTGCTCGGGCTGGAGACGCGCGAGCAGACCGAAGCGCGAGAGACCACGCCCGACGATGTGGACCGGCGCCTGACCGAACAGCTCGAAGGGGGCGTGCGCGACCTGTTCGAGCAGGTGACGCGTCTGATGGGCGAGACCGCAGAACGCATGCGAGTCAACCGGGACACCGGGCTGCCGACGCAGCGGATGCAGCGCGAGGTGCTGGAGAAGCTCGACCAGTTGATCGAAGCCGCGGGGCGCCAGCAGCAGCAGTCCTCGTCGAGTTCGTCTTCTTCTTCCGACGACGCGCAGGGGGCCGAGCAGCAGTCGCAACAGCAGCAGCAGGCGGCCGGTGAGGACGCCGGAAGCGATCAGGAGGCGACGCCACCTTCATCGACCGACGAGGTGCTGAACCCGCTGGCGGCGACCGGCGAGGCCGCGTGGGGCGCCCTGCCCGAACGCGTCCGCGAGGCGATCAGCCAGGGCACGAGCGACCCCTTCAGCACCATGTACAGATCGATGACAGAGGCGTACTACAAGCGCCTCGCAGAAGACGGCAGGGATTGATGCGAACGACACGAACACTCCTCTGCGTCGCGTTGGCGGCCGGCTTTGCCGGAGCAGCAGAGCCGGACCCCGATGCCCGCCCCGACGGCACGCGCAGCGCCGCCAATCAGCCGCTGGACCGCGAGATCACGCCCGAGTCGGCACGCTCGATCGATCGGGGCCTCGAGTGGCTCGCGTCGCAGCAGCTCGAAGACGGCTCGTTCCCGGGCGGGCGCTACGGACGCAATGTCGCGGTCGTCTCCCTCGCCTCTCTGGCGTTCATGAGCGAGGGCAGCATGCCCGGACGCGGTCGCTACGGCGAGCATGTCCGGCGCGGGCTCGAATTCATCCTCGAACACTCCGCAGACAGCGGGCTCATCTCCGCCGAGGCCTCGCACGGGCCGATGTACGGGCACGGGTTCGCGACGCTCTTTCTCGGTGAGGTCTACGGCATGACCGCCGGCGGTGGCGACACACGCCTTGCAGAGCGCACGCACGAGGCGCTCGTCAAGGCCGTACGCCTGATCGAGCAGACCCAGAACGAGGAGGGCGGCTGGCGGTACAACCCCGTCCCCTTCGACGCGGATGTCTCAGTGACGATCTGCCTGGTGATGGCGCTGCGCTCGGCCCGCAACGCGGGGCTGGAAGTCAGCAGCGAGGTGATCGACAAGGCGGTCGAGTATGTCCGGCGCTGCCAGAACCCCGACGGGGGCTTCCGCTACCAGGCGGAGATGGGCGCCAGCGCCTGGCCCCGTTCGGCCGCGGGCGTCGCGAGCCTCTATTACGCGGGCATCTACGAAGACGACGCCTTGGAGCGTGGGCTGCGCTACCTCGAAGCGACGGCCCGCCCGGGCGGGATGCCCGTCCATCGGCCGCACTATCACTACGGGCATTATTACGCAGTGCAGTGCATGTTCCTGGCCGGGGGCGACCGCTGGGCGTCGTGGTGGCCCGCGATCCGCGACGAGCTGATCACCAACCAGTCCGGCGACGGAAGCTGGGAGGATCGTTCCGTCGGTTCCGCCTATGGGACGGCGATGTCGCTCATCATTCTCCAGATGCCCAACCGCTATCTGCCGATCTTCCAGAAGTGATACGACACCTGCTCCAGATGTTGATGCTGTGCGTGCTGGCCGGGCTCTGCCCGGGCGGGCCGTACATCCTCATCGATACCGACCTGAACGAGTCCACTGTCGAGTTGGTGCAGGTGCGCGACTCTGGGCTACTGGTCCGCGACGAGTCCTCCAGGCGGATACCGATGGATCGGTTCGTCGCGATCCTCCGCGACGCGCCGGGCGACTGGCGGGCGGTGGGCGGGGTCGTGCAGCTCGCCGACGGGCAGCGGCTGGTCAGCGAGGGCGCGCCGCTCGGACGGGGCGAGTCGATCCGCGTGCTCTTGCGGTCAAGGGCCGAGGTGATCGTCCCGCTGGAGTCGGTCGGTTGGATGCGCCTGCCCGGCGCCGGAGACCTCCCCGCCAGCGCCGCCCCGCCCGAGACCGACCCCTTTGACGACACGGTCGTCCTCGCCAACAACGACACGCTCCGCGGCTTCGTGCTCGGCATCGATGGCGAGACGCTGCGTATCGAGGCCGAGACCGGCGTCAGGTCTGTTTCGCTCTCGGAGATCGCGTGGGTCGTGCTGAGCACGCCGCAGGCGGAGCGCCGGGGCCCGATGCTCTGGCTCAGCGATGGCAGCGTGCTGTCGGCCGCCTCGCTCGAATCCGAATCTCCGACGGAGCTGACGATCACCCTTCGGGGCATCGATCCGAGCGCCGCTTCGCAAGAGGCTTCGGCGGCGGGCATGCTCCGCGTCCAGCGCGACGAGGTGCTGGCGCTGCTGCCCGACCCGGGCCGGGTCGTGTCTCTGGCGAGGCTGGAAGGCGTCAGCGTTCGCCCGCTGGGCGATCGGCGCTGGGCCCCGGCGCCCCAGAGCCCCGACCGCGACGGCGCTTTCGGCGATCTGGCGAGCGTGACGCTCTCGGGCCCCGTCGAGGCCCGCTGGCCCCTGCCCAACGGCGCCACTCGCTTCGGCGCAACCATCGAAACCCCGCCCGAGGCGAGGGCCTGGGTCGACAGCGAGGTCGTGATCCTCGCGACGCGCGGGCGGGGCGAGGAAGCCATGCCCCTGGCGAGGCTGAAGCTCTCGCAGCGGTCCGAGCCCCAGCGGATCAGCGTCGGCCTGCCCTCCGGTCGCGATCGTGAGCTGATCATTCGGATCGAGTCGGGTCGGTACGGACCCGTGCACTCAGGTGCGGTGCTGCGGCGGGCCGTCTTGCTGCTGGGCGACTGATCTCAATCTATCGAGTTGCGGCGTGCGCTTCGAATGCGCGATTTTTCTCTTTTGGGGCGAAATCTCATTTGGTACAATCGTTTTCGGACCCGGCGCAAGCCGCTCCGATGGCGGCTCCGAGCGCCGGGGCGGCGGCGCAAGTGGGCCGCGGAGGCAGCACGAAGGGACCCAAGAGAGAGGAGTCTTGGAATGAAGAGCCAGTTGATGGCCGTGGGAGCGTTGTCGCTATGCGCAGGCGTCGCCGGTGCAAATGTCGTGACTTTCGTCTTCCCGATCGATGTCGCGCAGGAAGTGCCGGTGCCGACCATCCCCGCGGGCTTCGACCCCAGCGGCACGGGCGTGGTCACGATCGACACTGTCACAAACCTGCTGACCTGGGAGATCACCTACCAGGGACTGACGGGCCCGATCGTCGCGCCCGGCGCACATTTCCACGGCCCGGCCGATTTCGGCGTGACCGCGGGCGTCCGACTCCACCTGACCATGGACCTGCCCCAACCCGCCACCGGGACGATCACCGGCTCGGCGACCGTCAACGCCCAGCAGCGCGACGACATCCTCGCGGGCCTGTGGTATGTCAACCTGCACACCGCCATGAATCCTCCCGGAGAGATCCGGGGCCAGGTCGTGCCCGCGCCGGGCGCCCTCGCGGCGTTGGGTCTCGCGGGGCTCATCGGTCTGCGGCGAAGGCGCTGAGCGTCGGACTGCTTCGGGAGAGGAGTCGGAGATCCCGGGCCGCGGCGATTCGTTTCAGCGTTCGTCGCGGCCCGACTATTTTGGCGCGACTCAGCGGTCCTGCGGCCGACGAAGCGCTCGCGCGCTGCGGATCGCGTCCTTGCCGAACCGCTCGGCGATCGCGTCGGCGGCCTTGTCCAGGGCAGCCCGCTTGTCGCGCGCCTCGGGCGGGTCGAATAGCCCCGGCTGCTCGCCCGAGCCTTTCGACAGGTGCGACGCGGTCACACCGATGAGTCGTACCGGGCGAAAACCTTCCTTGCCGATCCACGCGTCGAAGAGCTCGACCGCCGCGGCCGAGAGTTCGTGGGTCGACTCCGTCGGCTGTTCGAGCGTCGCGGCGCGCGTGATGGTTTTGAAATCGCCGAAGCGGATCTTCACCGTCACGCTGCGCGCGTGCAGCCCGTGCCTGCGCAGGCGCCGGGCGACATCCTCCGCCTCGCGCAGCATGACCGCCCGCACCTCTTCCGGGTCTTCAAGGTCGGCGCCGAAGGTGCGCTCGTGCCCGATCGACTTCGCCTCGCGGTCGGGCGTCACCGGGCGGTCGTCTTCGCCATGGGCCAGTCGCCAGACATGCGAGCCGAACGAGCCCAGACGCGACGACGCGACGCCCTCAGGCAGCTTCGCCAGCTCGCCGATCGTGCGCACGCCGATCGCGTGCAGCCGTTTCTCCGCGGCGGGCCCGACGCC
>SLFH01000067.1 GCA_007124345.1 Phycisphaerales bacterium
GGTCGATGACCTTGGGGGCCCAGTTGGCCATCTCGAGGACGGGGTGCTGGTCGGCGAGGTAGTCGCCGCCGTAGATCGTCTCGTCGAAGTGCTGGTACTCGCTGTAGCCCTGCTGGCGTGCGACCTCGTTGCAGGCGTTGATGCCGCCCTGGGCGCAGACGGAGTGCGACCTCTTGACGGGCACGAGGCTGAAGAGGTCGACGGGGAGGCCGGCCTCCGCGATTCGGACCGCGGCTGCCAGACCCGCCAGCCCGCCGCCCACCACGATCACCCGGTTCTCTTCGCTCATCGCGTTTGGCTCCTTCCGGAGAGGGCGAATCTCCGGACAGTTCATCATCAGGGCTGTTCGACAGATCCGGCGGTCTCGATGCGTTCTGGCTGCTCGGGAACGATCACCGCCGACTCGGTTCCCCGCTCTTTCAGGAGCATCCGCTCGACTTCTTCGGCCTCGGCCGGGTCGAGCAGCAGGAAGCCGACGATCGAGCTCCACCCCGCGACCATCAGCCCGGCGCCGAGCACCAGGCAGACGGCGCCCCACCGCTTCTGCGCCTGCTCGGAGACGGTGATGCCCCAGCTGATCGCGGCGGTCCACAGCCCGTTGGCGAAGTGGAAGACCAGCAGCGTCACGCCGATGAAGTACAGGGCCGAGACGAGCAGGCCGCCCATCGTGAACCCGTCGTAGCTCCCCTGCAGCGCCGCCGCGAGCGTCGAGGAGGCGAAGTTGTGATCCCATTTCGTCCCGCCGGGGATCAGGAAGGTCCAGCCCCATCGCAGCGTGGCGACATGATAAAAGATGAAGATGATCCCGATGTAGCCCGACCAGCGCTGGAGGGTGTACCGCCAGTTGTCCTGATAGGCGTATCGGGTCGCGTTGCTCCGCCCGGTCTTGGCGTAGATGAAACCGAGCCCCGCATGGAAAGCGATCGAGACCCAGAGGGTGATCTCGATCAGCAGCAGGTGCGGGATGCCGGTGTGGATCCAGTGCACCTCTTCCTGGAAGTAGTGCGCCCCGCCCTGGAGGACGGTCGAGCCCTCCGGGGCGTGCCCGGCGAACTTGCCCCACAGGATCGACGAGTTGGTCGTCAGGTGGGCGATCAGGAAGACGCCGATGGGGACGATGCCCGTCAGCGAGTGCAGGCGGCGGAAGAGGAAGTGGTGCTTGGCGAAGAAACTCTGGCCCGAGCCCTTGTCGCTGCTCTTTGCTTCCGACACGCGCATACCTCCGTAGTTCCGGGCCGGACAGCGCCGCGACGCCTCCAGCCCAGCGGGTGGTCACTGTAGCAACCCGTGTCCGATGAGATCGGCGTGATTGCTGCCAGACAAGAATTTTACGGTGTTTCGGGGCCTGCCGCGGGGGTCAGCCGCCCATCGGCGATGGACCGCCGGGGGCGGCGCCGCCTGGCATCGGGCCGGGGCCTCGGGGGCCGGCGATGTCGGAGGGCTTGATCTTGCCCTCGGCGATCGCCTTCTCGATGGCCTTGCTGATTTCGGCGAACTGCATCCGGAGCTCGTTGAGGATCGAGCGGAGGGTCTTGTCCTCGCGCTCAGAGAGGTTGCCCTTGGTCTTGGCCTCCAGGACGCCGAGCATGTCGATGTGGGCCTTGGCCATCTCTGGGGCGAGTATGGCGCGGCCGGACTCGGGGTCGGGGATCGCGCCGAGGTACATCAGGGCCTGCGAGGCGAGCATGCGGACGATGTCGTCGAAGTCGATCGGGCGGTTGGGGTCTTCCTCGCCGGGTTCGCCGGGACCGGGCTGCTTCTGCTGCTCGGCCTGCTTGAGGCGTTCCTTCTCGGCTTGGGCCTGGGCTTTCCAGTCCGAGTCGATGATGATCTTGGGCTGCTCGGGCTGCTGCTCGGCCATGGTCGGCGCCTTCCTTTCCGTCATTGCGCATCGGCCAACCTCACCCCGGAGCGGCCGGGAGGGCGGGGCCTGTCGATTCTCGGTGCACTCTAGGGGTCGGGCCGGGCCGATGCCCGGGCTGAGGGTGTAGACTCCGACCATGAAGCATCGAGCGAGGCTGTGCGTGCCCGGGGCGATGGCGTTGGCGGTCTTGGCGGGCGGCTGCCGCACCGCCGGGTTCTCAGGGGTCGAGTTCTCCCGCAACGCGACGCCTGTGGAGGCCTCGGCGTTCGCCGAGCCGGGTTCTGCCGGGCCGACGAACGCCCGGACACCGAGGCCCGCCTCGCCGAGCTCGGAGGAGCGTCCTCGGACGCTCTCGGTCTCACGCCCGATCGACAGCGTGGCGGTGAGCGACGAGCGCCTCCGTGCTGCGCCGCGGCTCACGCCGCGCGATGCCTCGGGCGGGATCGACCCCTCGCAGGTGCGTGTCGCCACCGAACAGGAAACCGAGCCCGGGCAGGACACGGGCGAGCGGGCCGAGCCGGCCCCGGCGATGCTTCCGATGACGACCATCGACGCGAAGGTCGGGGACATCAACGGCAAGGCGATCTACGCCTCGGCGGTCTTCCGCAGTCCGGACGCTGCGCTGCGGGCGACGGCGCGCCAGGTGCGTCTGGGGGAGATGACCCGCGACGAGTGGATCCGGCGGACCTCGCGCACACTCGCGGTCGCGCTGGAGGAACTCCGCAACGAAGAACTGCTGCGGGCCGAGGCGATCTCGAAGCTGCCCAGCGAGCAGCGTCGCTTCGGCGTGCGCGGGTTCCTCGACCTGGTGCGCGAGGGCGAGGCGAGACGGGCGGGGGGCGTGGGCAGCGCCGCCCGTCGACGCGCCGAGGACCCCGACCGCACCTACGAGGAGTACCTCGAGCGGACCGGCACGATGATGGTCATCCAGGAACTGATCTTCGAGCCGCTGCGCCGGCGGGCGAGCGTGCCGTGGCGCCGGATCGAGGAGGCTTACGAGCGGCAGTTCGAACGCTTCAACCCCGAGGCGAGCGTCGTTTTCCGGATGATCCGCGTGAGCCAGCGCCGGCCCGATTCGATCGAGCGGATCCAGAACGCGTTGGACGAGGGGCTGCCGTTCGTGGAGGTCGCGGCGATGCCCGACAACGGGTTCGTTTCCGACGAGCCGGGCCGGATCGCCTTCACGATGCGGGGGACGCTCGAAGAAGCGTCGTTCTTCAGCAGCGAGGCGGTCAACGAGGCGGTGCGCGAGCTGGCCAAAGGCGAGTGGGCCGGGCCGATCGAGGCCCAGCCGTTCATCTTCTGGATCATGCTCGAACAGATCGACCGCAGATCGGTTCCGCTGATCGACGCGCAGCGCGAGCTTCGGTCGCAGCTGGAGAACACCATGCTGCTCGAGTCGCAGGAAGAGCTCATCGAACGCCTCGTCCGGCGCGCCAGCTTCACCGAGATGGAGGTGATGCACCGGCGGCTCATGGAGATCGCCATCCAACGGTACCTCCCGCCCGAGCCGGGCCGGAACGGGGCGAGGTGATGCGCCTGGTCGGGCGCGTCGCCGGGGCGCTGGGCCTGCGCCCGAGGGTGTGGGAGCGGGCGGGCGAGCACCACGCGACCGGCAGCCGCGGCGAACGCCTCGCCGAAAAACACCTCAAAAAACTCGGCTACCGCGTGCTTCGCCGCAACGCGATGCTGCCCGGCGGCGAGGTCGACCTGCTCTGCGAAGCGCCCGACAGGCGGACGATCGTGCTGGTGGAGGTCAAGACGCGCCGGGTCTCTGCGGGCGAGGCGGGCCATGCCCCGCCGCCGGAAGCGGCGATCACGCACGCCAAGGCCGACAAACTCATCCGCCTGGGCGAACGCCTCAAGCGAGCCAACGCCTGGGACGACCGCCCGCTGCGGATCGATGTGGTCGCGGTGGAACTGGCGGCGAACGCCAAGCCGGTGATCCGCCATCACGAGAACGCGGTCGGGCGGTGAGCGCGGGATCGCCAGGATCAGCTCTCGGGCTCTTCCGGTTGGGGGTCTGCGAACTGGAAGCCCTCGAAGCGGACGCCGTGGGCCGAGGCGAGCTTTTCGGCCGCGGCGTGCTGCTCGGCGAGGCCCGCCTCGGTATTGGATCGGAGCAGCACGGCGTCGATGTAGTACTCACGGTCCCCGGCGTCTTCCTCGTTCTCTGAGCGTTCGATATCGTCGAAGCCCGCTTCCCGCAGCAGTCCCTCGAACGACTCGGCGACGGCGGGGTCGGACGCGGTAAAGGCAAGGATCCAGCAGAGGGGCGCCCCCTCGGGCAGCCCGCAGTCTGTGAAGTGGCGCAGTCTCCACGCGGCTTCTTCGGCGTTCATGGGCCTTTCGAACTCCTCCCAGTCGATCGCCTCGCAGCAGGATTGGCCCTCGAACTCAATCCCGTTTTCCTCGGCGAGGGCGGAGAAGGTGCGGACCCATCGTTTGACCGTGTCACGGCTCATCGTCGTTTGGACTACGAGGTGCAACGCTGTCCACTCGGTGTCGTCGTCAATGTTGTGCGTCGGGACCATCCCGTGTTCGAAATCGGCCTCCTTGGCGAACCGCTTGACGAGGTCTCTCCCGAACGCTTCGAGCTTCGCCAGATCCTCGTCGTGGCGGAAACTGAAGATCCAGAGCTGCTCGGTCTGCTCAGGATCGCAATCGAGGTTGTTGATCATGTGATCGAACGACTTGTCGATGTCTTCCGGCGTTTTTCCCACGGTCTGCCTCCTCGCCGCTGTTGTTTCCTGGTGGGCCGAAACTCGAACCGATGCGAAGGGAACTTTACCGAAGTGTGCGTGCCGGTGCTCGCCGGTCCTCTACTTCCGGCGCCCTGCGTGCTGCACCTCGCCCGCCGGATCCATCCGACCCTTCGCGTTGCTCAGGGATCGGCGTCCAGGGAGCGGCGCCCGAGGACTGTTTACTTCTCGAAACGGACGGTGTTGCGCAGCCGGCCGACGCCTTCGATCTCGACTTCGACGGTGTCGCCGTCTTTGAGGAAGCGGGGCGGGGTGCGGGCCATGCCGACGCCGCTGGGCGTGCCGGTGAGGATCAGGGTGCCGGCGGGGAGCGTGGCCCCGCGGCTGAGGTCGCTGATGAGGTTCGCCACCGTGAAGATCATCTCGCCGGTGTGCCCGTCCTGCATCGTCTCGCCGCCGACGGTGCAGCGGACACGGAGGTTCTGCGGGTCTTGGATCTCGCTTGCCGGAACAACACGCGGGCCGACGGGGCAGAACGAGTCGAAGGACTTGCCGCGGCAGAACTGGCCCCCGCTGCCCTTCTTCTGCCACCACCTGGCCGAGACATCGTTGCAGCAGGTGTAGCCGAGCACGAAGTCGAGGGCGCTGTCTTCGGGGACATCGCGTGCGTCGCGCCCGACGACGACGCCGAGCTCGGCCTCGAAATCGACCTGCTCCTCGTTCTGGCAGACCTTCGGGACGACGATCTCGTCGGCGTCGAGGCAGGGGGAGGCGGGGCTCTTGACAAAGACCATCGGGCGGTCGGGGATATCCGCCCCCTGCTCGGTCGCGTGCTCGGCGTAGTTGCGGCCGATGCCGATGATGTAGCAGACGGGCAGGACGCCCGATGGGGTCTCGATGCCGACGCCGAAGCCGTGCCTGATGATGTTCATGGAGCGAGGATACGCGAGCGCGGGGAGAAACGGGAGTGGATGTTGGACAGCAGCCCGGGCGTTAGCCGGCGAGGTCGATCTTGCCGGGGTCGGGGCAGAGGCCGGCTCGGAAACCTTCGCCCAGGAGGAGCTCCAGCGCTTGGCGGCCGGGCTCGCCCATGTCGAGTGTCAGCCCGCTGACATACATCGCCA
>SLFH01000051.1 GCA_007124345.1 Phycisphaerales bacterium
CGATCTTGGCGGGGTCGAGGGTGACCAGGGCGACGGCGGGGCGGGGGGCGCCCGAGGCGGACCGCTCGGCTGGGAGCAGATTGGCCGCGGCCCACGCGGCTTCAACGCCCGCGTGCCCGCCCCCGATCACGATCACCCTGTACGCCTGTCGGTCCATCGCAGCGGATCGTAGAGCGGGAACCGGGGCGATCCGCGTGGCTCTCCGTGCGGGGGCGATGAAATCCGACAGGAATGATCCGGAATCTGATGGTCCTCGGCGCGGGTGTTCGCCGCCGCGGACCGCCCGCCCGTATGCTCCGGGTCCTGCATCGGCTCGCCGGAGTCGGTTGGGGAAGGCGTGGGCGGCGTGGGGCGCCGCGACAGACTTTCGAGGAGGATCGCGATATGGCCAGACGACAGGGCCCGCCCGAATCGTTCCAGTTCAATGTCGACCAGATCCAGATCGACCCCAAGCGGGCGCTCCTGATCGGGCAGATCGTCCTGATTCTGGGCGTGATAGCGGCCGGGGTCTGGACGAGCTTCTACACGGTGCAGGCCGAGGGCGAGGCGGTGGTCAAACGGTTCGGCAAGGTCGCGAGTGTCCGCCAGCCGGGGCTGCACTTCAAGGCGCCCTTCGGGATCGACCGCGTCTACTTCGTGCCGACGCGCCGCGTCTTGAAGGAAGAGTTCGGCTTCCGCACCGTCGGGACGGCACGCCGGACGGAGTACAGCAAGTCTCGCGAGCACCTGGCCGAGTCGCTGATGCTCACGGGCGACCTCAAGGTGATCGATGTCGAGTGGGTGGTGCAGTATCGGATCGAGGATCCGGAGAAGTATCTCCACCGCGTGCGCGAGCAGACCAAGTCCATCCGCGACATCTCCGAATCGGTGATGCGCCGGATCGTCGGCAACAGCCTCGGCAGCGATGTGCTGACCGAGAAGCGTGTCGAGGTGGCGAGGAAGGCGAGGGAGGAGCTGCAGGAGATCCTCGACTCGTTCGACGCGGGGATCACGATCAGCACGATCGAGTTGCAGGATGTCACACCCCCCGAGCGGGTCAAGCCGGCGTTCAACGAGGTGAACCAGGCCGAACAGGAGCGGGAGCGGATGATCAACGAGGCGGAGAAGCGCCGCAACCAGCTCCTGCCGCGAGCCGAGGGCGAGGCGCAGCAGCTCGTCGCGGCGGCCCAGGGCTACGCGGCCGAGCGCACCAACAGCGCGCTGGGCGAGGCGGAGCGGTTCACCGCGATCCTCGCGGAATACTCGAACGCGCCCGCGGTGACGCGCCAGCGGCTGTTTCTTGAGATGATCGACCAGGTGATGCCGCGGATCGGGCGGGTCCTGGTCGTGGAGGAGGGGCAGATGTTGCCGACGCTTCCGATGCTGAACCTTGACGAGCCCGCGGGCGGGTCCCGCACGGGGGGTGGGCGATGAACAACAAACTCGTGACAGGCGGGCTGGGCCTGACCTCTGTGATCATCGTGCTGGCGATCCTGGGCGTGGTCGGCTTCTCGCTCTCGACCTTCTCGCTCGACGAGACCGAGCAGGCGGTGGTCGTGCAGTTCGGCGCGCCCGTCGGCGAACCGGTGACCGAGCCCGGCCTGCACTTTAAGATCCCGTTCATCCAGGAGGTGCGCAGGTTCGACAAGCGGCTGCTCTCGTGGGACGGGGACCCGAACCAGATCCCTACTCGCGGCGAGCAGTTCATCTCGGTGGACACGACCGCCCGGTGGCGAATCGTCGACCCCTTGAAGTTCCTGCAGAGTGTCGGCGACGAGCGGGGCGCCCAGCTCCGCCTCAACGACATCCTCGACTCGGTGGTCCGCGACCAGATCTCCGCTTCGGAGCTGGTCGAGATCGTGCGGTCCAAGGATTGGGAGGTCTCCCGTGAAGATCTAGAGCGGGCCCAGATCACCGGGGAGCAGGACGAGGAGATCCTGCTGCAGCGGGTGGCCCGGGGACGGGCGGAGATCGTGCAGTCGGTGCTCGAGCAGGCCCAGAAGTTGATGCCGCAGTACGGGATCGAACTGATCGATATCCGGATCAAGCGGGTGGACTATGTCGAGTCGGTGCAGGAGCGTGTGTTCGAGCGGATGATCGCCGAGCGTCAGCGGATCGCCGAGCAGTTCCGCGCCGAGGGCGAGGGGCGGGCGAGGGAGATCGACGGCCAGACGCAGCGCAGGGTCTCGGAGATCCGTTCAGAGGCGAGGCGCCAGGCGGAGGTGATCCGGGGCACCGCGGACGCCGAGGCGACGCGGATCTACAACGAGGCGTTCGGGGCCGACCCGGAGTTCTACGCCTTTTTCAGGACGCTGGAGAGCTACAGCAAGTCGCTCGGCAAGGATGTGACGCTGATTCTGCGGGCCGATTCGGACTACTTCCGGTTCCTGCGCGATATCGGGGCCCAGCCCGGGGACTGAGCCTCGCTATCTTCACTTTCCGCGAGCGCCCGGATCGGAGCCGGCGCCGACCTACTGACGCCCACGCCCGGAGCGGGACATGACCGGCGACATCACGCTGATGCGGACGATCGGGCTGATGCTCGTGACCGCCGCGGTCCTGCTGGTGCTCGCGCGCCGGCTTGCGGTACCCAACATCGTGGTGTACATCGTCGGCGGGCTGCTGCTGGGGCCGCTGCTGGGCCTGATCGAGACAGAAGAGACGACGGGCCCTGACGCGCTCTATGTGCTCACGCATGTCGGGATCGCCCTGCTTCTGTTTCTGGTCGGGCTCGAGCTGAGCTTTGACAAGATCAAGGACATCGGGAAGGTCGCGGTCTTCGCGGGCGTCGGGCAGATCGTCTTCACGGCGTTCTTCGGCTTCCTGTTCGCGATCCCGCTGGGGTTCACCGTGCTGGAGGCCGCGGTCATCGCGATCGCGCTGACTTTCAGCAGCACGGTGGTTGTGGTGAAGCTGCTGCGCCAGAAGGGCGAGCTGCTGAGCCTCTACGGGCGGATCGCGGTCGGCATCTTTCTGGTGCAGGACCTCGCGGTGATCCTCGCCCTGACGCTGCTGGCGGGGATGGACAATGTCGCGCCCGAGGAGGGCGTCGGCGGGCTGCCCCCGGGGATGCTCTCGCAGTTGGGCGTCGGCCTGCTCCGGGCGGGGCTCTACATGGTGGTGCTGGCGGCGGTGGCGCTCTTCTCGGTGAAGTTCGTGATGCGCCCGTTCTTCGACTGGGCCGCGAGGTCGGGCGATGTGCTCCTGATCTGGGGCGTGGCGTGGTGCTTCGCGTTCGTGGTCGCCGCCGAGCGGTTCGGGCTCTCGCTGGAGCTCGGGGCGTTCCTCGCGGGGGTCAGCCTCGCGCAGCACAAGGCGGCGGGGGAGCTGACCCGACGCCTCGGTCCCCTGACGAATTTCTTCATCGCGCTGTTTTTCCTCGCGCTCGGGGCGAGCATGGACCTGGCCGACGCCGCGGCGCACTGGGTGGCGGCGATCCTGCTCTCGCTGTTCGTCCTGATCGGCAACCCGCTGATCTTCATCCTGATCGTCGGCCGGTTCGGCTACAGCGAGAAGACGAGCTTCAAGACGAGCGTGACCGTGGCGCAGATCAGCGAGTTCTCCCTGATCTTCGGCGCGATGGCGATGGCGAAGGGGATCATCGACCAGTCGATCCTGTCGCTCATCACCGTGATCGGGCTGATCACGATCGTCGGTTCGGCGTACATGATCCTGTTCAACGACGCGCTGTACCGGTGGTGCAAGAAGGCCGGGCTGCTCAAGCCCTTCCGCATCTCGGATCAGGAGGACGAAGCGGCGCCCGAGGTCAGCACGGGGCACATCGTCATCGTCGGGATGAACGCGATGGGGCGCAGCCTCGCCAGACGCCTCAGCGACGAGGGGCGCGATGTGCTGGCGATCGACACCGACCCAAGAAAGCTGCGGGGCCTGCCCTGCCGCACGCTGCACGGGGATATCGAGCACGAGGAAGTCGCCGAGGAAGCCGGCTGCGACCGGGCCTCGATGGTCGTCAGCGCGCTGCAGATCGAGGAGACCAACCGCCTGCTCGCCTGGCGCTGCAAGCTGCACAAGGTCCCGGTGATGGTCCACGCGTTCGATGGCTCGGTGGTCGCCGACCTCAAGGCGATCGGCGTCGACAAGCTGCTGGACTCCAAAACCCTCGGCAGCATGCACCTGGTCACCAAGCTCGCCGAGGAGGGGGTGATCGAGGCGTGACCGAGCTGTTCGCCATCGTGGTCGCGGCGACCATCGCGATCGGGATCGCGCGGATCTCGCGCATCTCCCCGATCCCGGTGTTCGTGATCGCAGGCGCGGCGCTGGGGCTCCTGCTCTCGTCGGGGCTGGCCGAGCCCCTGGGGCTTGGGAGGGCCGCGGCGCTGGGCGAGGGCTCGCTCCGGCTGGATGTGGTGAACCTCGGTCTGGCGTTCCTGCTGTTCGCGGCCGGGCTGCAGCTCGACCCGTCGCGCGTCGGCAAACAGCGCAACGCCGCGATCCGCGTCGGGTTGATCCAGTTCGGCGTGCTCGCGGGGATCGGGTTCGCGATCGCGACGGGCGTGGGGCTCACGATGGTCGCCTCGGCGCACATCGCGTTGATGCTCGCGGCGAGTTCGACGATCATCGGCGTGCAGATCCTCTCGCAGCGCAGGCAACTGCACGAGCCGATCGGTCGGCTGGTCGTCGGCGTGCTGCTGCTCCAGGACCTCCTGATGATCATCGCGATCGGCGTGCTCTCGGGCGTCGACGATGGCGTCGGGGCGACGCTCAGGGCCGGCGGGTTCACGCTGGCGATGTGCGCCGCGTCGATCCTCGGCGTCCGCCTCATCATGCCCCGGATCATCAGCGTCTTTACGCTCGACCAGGAGACGCTCCTGCTGATCGCGATGGCGGTGCTGTTCGCGTTCTGCGGCGTCGCTCACGGGGCGGGCCTGCCCCTGACGGTCGGGGCGTTTCTCGCGGGCGTCTCGCTCTCAGCGTTCCCCGTCGGGGCGAACATCCGCAAGCCGATCGGGTCCGTGTCGACCTTCTTCACCGCCGTATTCTTCGTCGCGCTGGGGTCGCTCTTGCCGGCGCCGAGCGGGCAGAGCGTGCTGCTGGCGCTGTTCCTTGGCGCGGTCGTGATGCTGGTGACGCCGTTCGTGGTCGTGGCGGCCTCGCTCGGGCTTGACTTCTCGCGTCGCGCGGCGATCGAGGCCGGGCTGATGCTCGCGCAGGCGGGCGAGCTGGCGCTGGTCGTAGCGATCTTCGGCTACCAGCGCGGGCACCTGAGCGACGATCTGCTCGCCGCGATGGCGTTCGTCACCGTCGGGACGATGATGCTCACGCCGCTGATCGCGACCGAGGCGATCGCGTGGCGGATCCTCGATCTGATCCCCGTCAAACTCCCCGCGCCGACAGACCGCAAAGACCACGCGGTGATGCTCGGTTGCGGCACCAACAGCCGCGTGCTGCTGGACCTGTTGCTGCTGTCGGGCCTCGAACTGGTCGTGATCGACGAGGACCCGGCGGTCGCCGCCCGACTGAAGGAGCGGGGGGTGACGGTGATTCGGGGCGAGGCGGCCGACCCCCGTGTGCTTGCCGCGGCGGGGGCCCAAGCCGCCAAGGTCGTCGTCTCGACCATCCCCCGGCCCAGCGTCAACCTCCGCGTGCTCCAGCACCTGCCCCCGGGGCGCCTGATCGTCCGCGTCTTTGAGGCCCACGACGAGCGCAAGCTCCGCCACGCCGGGGCGATCACCGCCAGCGAGGC
>SLFH01000279.1 GCA_007124345.1 Phycisphaerales bacterium
AGCCCTCGGGCGTCATGGCCGAGCAGTTCCACCCCTACACCGGCGACCCCATCTCCGTCAGCCCGCTCACATGGAGCCACTCGACCTTCGTCGTCGTCTGCCTGCACTACTTGCGCAAGCATGCAGAGCTGACCGGCAAGCCGATGTTCAAGCCCGCGCCTGACTTCGCCACCGCCTGAACCCGAGGAGAACGGACGCGGGGCGCAGGGAACCGGACGCAGCGACAGCTTCGGCCTGCGGCCGAGGCTGGAGTTCAGGGCTCCGGAATGCAAGGACAAGCCGCGGCCGAACGCCGCCTCCTCCCCAGCGCCCCTGATCCCGCCGGAATCGGTTGGGCCGCCCAAGGTCGCTCTGCGCCTCTCGATGGTTCTCTTAGATCAGCCTTGGCCGGCGAGCATCGCCTCGGCGAGCGCGTCCTCGTCCGACTGAGCTTCGGCCTTCTTGACGACCGTGGCCCCGCCCATCGCCTCGATGCGATCCTTTAGGTCACCGATGAAGCTCACCCGGATCCCGAAGTTCTCGCCGACCTTCACCGCGTTGCCGCAGCCGATCGCCTTGTTGTTGACCAGGAGGTCCAGCTCCTCGTCGGCGTGCTTGGGGAGTTCCAGGATCACGCCGGGGGCGAGGGCGACCACATCGGCGAGGGTCATCGTCCGCTCCCCGAGGCGGACCACCACCGGGACCTCCAGCTTCAGGATCGATTCCAGATCGGCCATACCCACTCCATCGACCGCCCGGGCCCACGGGTTCAGGGCGCACGGCAGGACAGGCGGATCCGCCGCAAAGCGGATGCCAGTCGCAGGGGAGATCCAGGTGTCCACGCGAGAAGCACAGAAATACGCTTGCCTATACGCGCGTTATTCTGTACGATAGAATGCACCAAATAGAGCCGCGAACCGGCTCGCGCCCGATGGAGCATTCCCGATGCAGCCGACCAACCTCGACATCACCGAAGCCCGAAACCAGTTCAACAGGCTCGACGAGCGGCTCAGAGAAGAAAAGGTGGTCCGAATCACCCGGCACGGCAGGCCGGTCTTCGCGGTCATCGACAACGAATACCTGTCCGCCCTGCTCGAAACCATCGAGGTGATGGCCGACCCCGAGGCCCACCGGCTGCTGCTTGAAAGCCTCGATGACATCCGCGCCGGACGCCTGCACGACCACGAGGCCGTCAAGCGGGAGTTGCTCGATGACTGAGCGGCGGGGGGAAGAGACGCCGCGACAGGCCAAGATCAGGATCTACTGGACCGAGACCGCCAAGCAGAGTCTCAAGCGATTGCCCGCCAACGTCCGCCGCGGCCTCTTGGAACAGGCCGACGGCCTGCTGACCAGTACCGACCCAAGGTCGGCCCCAAAGCCGCTGGCCGGACCGTTGTCTGGGTGTCACAGAATCACCTACGGGCGGTACCGGGCGATCTACACGGTGCGGGACGACGGCGAGGGCGTGAGCCTGACCTTCGTTGTCATCTTCGTGGCCGCCGGGATCCGGCGCGAACGGAGCAAAGACGACATCTATCGCCTGGCGGAGAAACTCATCGACCTCGGGCTGGCAGGAGAGTCACCCGAACGAGAGGGGCATGGACGGCGAGGCGGCGGCGGAAGTGAGCCGTGACAGCAACAGCCGGCGGCCTTCTCAGCGGTGACGACCAACGATCAGCGTCACATTGTGACCGCCGAACCCGAAGGTGTTGTTCATCGCGTAGCGGACGGGCCGCTCCTTCGCTTCCTTCGCCACCAGATCGATGTCGAAGTCCGCGTCCGGCTCTTCCAGATTGGTCGTTGGGGCCACCACGCCGTCGCGGACGGCGTGGATGCAGGCGATCAGCTCGACGGCCCCCGACGCGCCCAGGGCGTGCCCGTGCATCGACTTGGTCGAGCTCATCATCAGCTTCCCGCCGGCGCTCTTCCTGGCGTGGTCGCCGAAGACCTTTCCAACCGCGGCCACCTCGGCCTTGTCGCCAAGGGGCGTCGCCGTCCCGTGGGCGTTGACATAGTCGATCTGGTCCGGGTTCAAGCCGGCGTCTTCCAGGGCCCACCGCATCGAGCGGGCGGCGCCCATGCCCTCGGGGTCCGGGGCCGTGATGTGCCCGGCGTCAGACCCGTTGCCCGCCCCGACGAGTTCGGCGAGGATCGTCGCTCCGCGGGCCTTGGCGTGCTCCTCGGTCTCGAGCACATACATCGCGGCCCCTTCGGCCAGCACGAACCCGTCGCGCGTGACATCGAACGGGCGTGAGGCGGTGGGGGCGTCCTTGTGCGGGCTCAACGCCTTCATGGTCATAAACGCGCCGACGCAGAGGGGCGTCACCGCCGCCTCGCACCCGCCCGCGACCATCACATCGGCACGCCCCAGACGGATC
The DNA here is from genome assembly GCA_007124345.1 of Phycisphaerales bacterium. Lineage (GTDB taxonomy): Bacteria > Planctomycetota > Phycisphaerae > Phycisphaerales > UBA1924 > SLFH01. The sequence goes on from SLFH01000279.1 coordinate 2,358, forward strand.
TGCTCGACCGCGTCGCCGATGGCGTGCCCGGAGCTGGCGCAGGCCGTCGCGTGCGCCGTCGCAGGGCCCCGCAGCCCGTAGCGGATCGAGATGTTCCCCGTCGTCGCGTTGATCATCAGACGCGGGACGGTGAACGGGCTCATCCGGTCCGGGCCCCGGCTCATGAGGACTTCCTTGCCCTCCTCGATGGTCATGATCCCGCCGATGCCCGACCCCACGATGACGCCGCAACGCTCGCTGTTCTCGCGGGCGAAGTCGATGCCGGAATGGGTGACGGCCTGGTGGGCCGCCGCCAGGCCGAGCAGGGTGTTGCGGTCCAGCCGCTTGATCTCCCGCTTATCGCATGCGCCGGCCTCGACCGGGTCCCAGTCCTTGACCTGCCCCGCGGCAAAGACGGTCCACTTGCCCGCGTACAGATCGAACGCGGGCCCCTCGAGCGGGGAGATGCCGCTGCGACCCTCACGCATCGCCTCCCAGGTCGATGCGGCATCATGGCCGAGGTTCGTCACGGCGCCGTAGCCCGTGATCACGATCCGGGTCGATGGCGTGCGCGGGGTGCTCATGACATCTCCGGCCCCCTCCGGTCGGGGGCGTGCGGGGTCAGTTGGCCCCGCGGGCGGTCTTGATGTAGTCGATGGCGTGGCCGACCGTCTTCATCTTCTCGGCCTCTTCGTCGGGGACCGAGGTCTCGAACTCGTCCTCGAACTCCATCACGAGCTCGACAAAGTCCAGGCTGTCGGCGTGCAGATCGTCCACGAAACGGGTCTCGCGGGTGATCTTGTCCTTCTCCGCGCCCATCTGCTCGGCGACGATCTCGATCACCTTCGATTCAATCTCTTGTTCGGTCACCATTGGATCTCCAAAGAGGTCGTTCGCGGGCCCTGCACGCAGCCCCGTCCGGGCTTCTGTCCGGTCGGAGCGTTGACACCCCGCTCCAAGGCGGCGATTCTACCCGCCGCCCCGCTCGCGGGGCAACGACCAACGATCCCACCGACAAGATGCCCATAAATCGCGCCCCGGACCGCATAACGCCAGACCCCGTCCGGCTGTCGCGGCTGTGACGGGAAGCCCGCCCGTTCAGCACCCCGTCGACGAACCGTGCCGTTCAGACAGCCGTACCGTCAGTCGATCCTCGCCCCGGCCGGCAACTGCGGCCCGGACCGTCCCAAGGCCCCAGAACCGGGCCCCGGGCCCTCCCCAAGACGCGTAAGACCGGGAAGAGGTGAGAGATGTCGGAATTGCCACTTGAGCCCAAAGCCTTCGCCGAAACCGTCGCCGGCATGCTCCGCCGGATCCAGCCCGCCGCCGCCGTCGAGCTCGCGGGCCCCCGCGAACTCTCGGTGAACGGCCGGCGTCTCGACCTGGAAAACCTCTTCCGAATGGTCGTCCAGGAGCCCGACAGGGGCCTGGAAATCGCCGAGCACTACCTCGAACAGCTCTTCGCCGGCGACGCCATCCAGCTCGGCGACATGCCCTTCGAGCTCGCCAAGCCCAGGATCATGCCCAGGATCCAGCCCGAGAGCATCTTCGAAAACCTCTCCCGTGAACTGGTGGCCCATGTCCCCTATGTGAATGGAACGGTCGTCGTCTTCGTCACCGACCTCCCCCAGATGACCATCAGCATCACCACCGAGCAGGTGATCCGATGGGGCGTCACCCCCGAGGACCTCGAGCTCATCGCCCGCCAGAACCTCGAGAAGTACGCCCCAGAGCTCGAAGTCAGGCTCGTCGAGTCCAAGGAGGGCGGTCGCGCGGCGATCGTCTCCGAGCAGGACGGCTACGACGCCGCGAGGCTCCTCCTCTCGGGCCTATACGAGCGGCTGGCGCCCCAGCTCGGGGGCGACTTCTATGTCGCCACGCCGGCGCGAGACATGTTCGTCGCGATGAGCCGGGCGCCCGGCGACTTCGTCAATCGGCTCCGCGACCGCGTCAGCCAGGACTACGAGCGCCTGCCCTACCCGATCACCAGCGAGCTCTTCTATGTGACGCGCGACGGCGTCGCGGGGACGCTCGGTCTGGCCGCCTGAGGCCCACACCCATACCTCGGCTCCAGGAGAGGCCGGCCGGCGGAACCGGTCGGCCTCTTTCTTTGCGCACGCTCTTGTTTCGCCGGTCGGATCCGCGAGCGATACCATCGCCGGCGTGATCCTCCTCGTCGACAACTACGACAGTTTCACCTGGAACCTCGTCCAGCGCATGGGCGAGCTCGACCCCTCCATCGAGCTCGACCGCGACCTGCTGGTCGTCCGCAACGACGCGATCACGCCCGAGGAGGCCGAGGCCCTCGACGGGGGGCGGGGCCCCAGCCACCTCCTGATCTCCCCCGGCCCGTGCACCCCCGCCGAGGCTGGCGTCTGTCCGGCGATGATCGACCGGTTCGCGGGCCGGATCCCCGTGCTGGGCGTCTGCCTGGGCCACCAGTGCATCGGGGCCCTGCACGGGATGCCCGTCGTCCGCCACCCCGTCCCCGTCCACGGCAAGACCAGCCTCGTCCACCACGACAACCAAGGCGTCTTCGCGGGTTTACCCAATCCCTTCCAGGCGACGCGCTACCACTCGCTGGTCGTCCCGCTGGAGGCGGCGCAGCAGGCCGGAGATCGGGGCTGGGCCGTCAGCGCCTGGACCGACGAGGAGCTGCCCGGCGGCGAATCCCGGCGCGTGGTCATGGGCCTCCGCCGGGTCTGGGAAGGGTCTGTTTCAGACCGTCAGCCCCTCGAAGGCGTGCAGTTCCACCCCGAGAGCTTCATGACGCCCGAAGGCCCGAGGCTCTTGGCGAATTTTCTGGCGATGGGCGCAAGGCCCAGAACACCGCTCGCCTCCTACGCTCCGCAGCCATGATCGACCCGGCCCCGACAACTGAGATCGACCCCCGCCTGGCCCGAGGCCTCCTCCTTGAGCGAGGCTCGGAGGTCGCGGGCAAGCCCGACCATATCGTCTTCGGCACCCACAACAACAACTACCAGCTCCACCTCAAGCCGACCGAGCCCGTCGACACCGAGGTCGGCAAGAAGCTCATCGGGACCGTCCGCGTCGACGCCCGCAAGATCGACCGCGTCCACACCGGCGGCCGCTTCATCGAGCCGGTCTACGGGCGCCCCAGGCGTGTGCAGGGCACCGTGGTCGCCATCACCGACGAGACGGTCGTGGTCGACGCGGGCATCAAGATCCACCTCAGGCCGACCGAGCGCGACCAGCAGCCGTCGGACTTCAAGCTCGGCGAACTCGTTGGGTGCGAT
>SLFH01000122.1 GCA_007124345.1 Phycisphaerales bacterium
TCCTCGAGGACCTCCGGACCCTCACGAAGAACGAGACCCGCATCGAGGGCACCGAGGCCACCTTCGACAAGTACAGCCGCCCCACCCCCCTCCAGGAGAAAGCCTTCGACTTGCTGGACGTCGCCTACCGGATGTAGCGAGTACGGCGTACCCGCTGAATCAAAGAAACTCGGCTCAACGGCGCCACAAACTCATAGATCGCTTCAGAGGTAACTTCCGCTTAACGATCCATCGAATACGCTCTCGCTGCGACAGCGCGACAGTCGCGAGGGAGTCGATCACCCATCACGAAACCATGCAGGTAGTGTCGTGTGTCGTTGCAGAAGATGTCGAGTAAGTCACTGTAGCCCATGTCGCTCAGATGCACTCCGACCTGATGGAGAGTATTCACGTCCGATGCGGATCCCACAGGGATGAAAAGCCACCATTCGGACCCAAAAACGTCAGCATTGGCCGTGGCGATCCATGAGTTGGACTGATCGAACCAGGATCGCACGAATCCCCAATGGCGGGCCGGCCTTGTGACGAACCGCCCAGCGAAGGACAGGATTCCCTTCGCTCTCAGTTGAGATGCGATCGTAGCTGCTGAAGGAAGCGAGCATCGTCCTTCACAATCTCTGACGAAGAGCATTCCACCGGGTCGAAGCACCCAAAGATTCAAATCATCTGATGCAACAAGGTCGGTCGGGATCACGGCTCCACTTCGGGGTGGCAAGATTCGGAAGGAGCATGAGCCGCCTCGGTTGTTCTCTATGATTTCCGTGACTGTGTATTGGCCCGGCTCAAAGTGACGGGCGGGTGCCCGAGACTCTGCCGCGGGGACCCATATGGCGTCTGCCGTGTGAATCCGCACCGATCGGACTCCGAACCCTCCAAACTGGGCTGATACAAGTCCGGCCAACTCCACTCCGGTTGGAAAATTCCTGCGGACTACCCGGACTACCCGACCGTCGTCTTCGATGACCTTTGGGGCCAGGTTCCAAGCGCCTGCCGCGGGATGCACGGTCGCCTCAAACAGAGCGCCACCGTCAGCACGGGTGACCTCGATGACCCCTCCCCACTCGACAGCCGCCGGCCTACACTCAATGCCCTGACCTGAGGCAACCGTCACCGTGAATCGCCACACCACCTGTTCGTCGAGTCGTTCCCTGAGAGGGTTTGGGACCTGCACGCCTCGATGAAACAGCCAGGCGCGCTCCCAGTACTGGCGTCCCCGAAGCCCTTCGGTCGCCGAGCCGGAGTTCGGGTCCAAGAGCCCTGCCGTGGGCCTAACTCCCGCTGGAGGATTCGGGTCGCCTGCGTACTGGATTGCCGCGTCACGCAACGTTATCAAAAGCTGATCTTGCATTTCCAGCAACAGGAGGGACTCTTCCGGGGACGCCGGCCGTCCCTCCCGCAGATCCGGCCTGAACAACTTCTCCCGCATGGTGGCGCCCAGGACCAGTACTCCCATCACTTCGATCAGGTCGTGCTGCCGCGAAAGCCCGAAGAAGAAAGCCGCCGGAAGCGCTGCCCCGACGGCCACTCCCATCCCTCCTGCCAACACCGCCGCAGTTCCGTGTCCCATCACGAGCGATGCGAAGATCTCGACCGTGGATCGAGCGGCCGCCCCGGCTCCGCCCCGGGTCCGGTATTCCACGACCAGGTTTTCGATCTCCTCTTCCAGCAAGCGGTCCAACTCCCTGGTTACGTTACCGACAGCCGCCTCCAGCGCCGGATCCCGCCAGGCGGATCGACGCTGCATATCCACAAACGCCTCGATTCGCGCCCCTGCCCCTGCAATGAAGCCGGCGTACAAGAGAAGCGCATTGAGCTCGCCCTCCGTCATTCCCCGGTCCACTTCCAGCACGGTCGAGACCGCCCTGAGTGCGCCTGGCAAATGCGCCGCACGCCCCACCCCTTCGATAGCCTGAACTCCTTGGAGCATCTCCACCACCGTGGACGACGCGCCTACCAAGCCCGATGTCACCCTAAGCTCCTCAACCCGTCGGGCCACCATCTCCTGTTCGCTTCCGTCGGACCTCAAAAAGAGGTTCCGTAGGATGTGTTCATACAACCTGGTGCGTGGTCCAGAAGCGGACAGAAAGTTCTGGCCGGTCAACCCTGTCACCCTCCGCTCTGCCCCTGGAAGCCGCACCATAGCACCCCGCCCGAGTGCCTCCGGCGGAAGGAAGTTGGGAAGCGATACCTCCAGCCTTCCACCGTCCTCGAGGACCACCGACGCCTCCCGGGTAAAGAGCAGGTTTGACGGGGGTTCCTGGCCCACCAAGTCAGTCCCACACAGACCTCCAAGGAGCACCACCAAAGCGGACGTGAATCGGGTCATGGGTGGCCTTCTCCTGTCGTTTCTCTTGGCCGGTCGGTACGAGCCCCGACCACGGTGTCTGCCGACTACGTACTGTACCACCAAGCCGCGCCTGCGCCCGAATCCGAGAAAACTGCTCGTCGCCGAAGCCAGTGCCGAGGACCCTGGATGGTGTCGTCATCCCGTCCCAGGGTGCGGATGTCCGCCTGCTCGCCGCCCTCGAAGAAGTACCGGACGGTGAGGGAGGCGTTGGGTCCGCCGGGCACCAGGGGGATCAGCCCCTTGCCCTCCTCGTCCCGGGGGGGTCGATCCGATCGAGTCTGTTGCCGTCGGCGTCGGTCTACCCCTGCCCTTCGGTCCAGACCCCCAGCATGGCCTGCGAAGCTCCACGGGTCTGCACCCCGATGCGGGCCGGCTCGGGGGCCCGAGCCCCGGCCTCCACCCGGACCCGGAGAGGATCCGTCAGCATGTCCGAGTGATCGATGAGCCAGAGGCGGAACTCGATGTCCACCGTGCCTTCCGCCTCCCCGTAGAGGTGGATGTGGTCACAGTGGTAGATCCCCACCAGGTCGTTGTTGGCCCGGCGGGCGAACTGGAAGGGCCCGGTGGGGCCGTCCGGGTGGCGGATGTTGGGCCAGGCCAGGACATTGGTGTTGTCATCGAGGGGGTAGTACCGGGCCTCGTACTCGGTGCACTGGCGCGCCCGGGTCACATCGTCCCGGCTGATCGTTCCCATCTCCACTTCCGATCCGTCGGCCTGGAAGAAGCGGACGGTGAGGGAGGCGTTCCGATCACCGGCCCTGAGGGGGAGGAGGCCTTCGCCCTCCACGTCCACCGGGTCCGGTAACTCCTGGATGCTGTTCCCGTCGGCATCCTCCCACCCCTCTCCGTCGATCCAGACGGCTAGGAGGGCCTGGGCGGCGCCCCGGGTATGCACTTCCACCCGCGCCGCGTCGGCGTGTAATGACTGCACCGTCAACGACGCTTGCCCCTCCACCCCCTCGACCCGTGCCCGGATCGTAACCGGCCCTGCGGAGACCCCGGTAACCACCCCTTCGTTGTTCACCGTCGCTCGGGAAGTGTCGCTCGAACTCCATGTCACCGTCCGCCCCGTCAACTCTCTCCCCTCCGCGTCAAGGGGGATCGCTCGAAGCGACATTGTTTCTTGTTCTTGGACCGTGGAGTTGGGCGCATCCACGATCACGCTGCGGACCGCCGCAACCTCCACAGTGACCGAGCCTCCGTCGCATCCGCCGAGGAGCGATCCGAAGAGCGCCAGAAGGGGTGCCGATCTAGCCCCCACCCGCCGGTAGCCCCGGATTCCAGAGCGCCATGCCTGTGGTGCGTGCTTCGCCAGTCCCCTCATCCTTCCTTCCCTCCTTCAGCGGCTCCACCACCGTAGAGACGATCGACCCTCACCTTCACCGCACCGTCCGCACCCGAATCCATACTCGTCCCGATTTCAGAGACCTCCGACGCACTCACCCCCCGTTTCCCGGCAAGCTCCGCTCCCGCATTCCAGCGCCCCACTTCCCCGCAAAGTCATGAGCATGAGCTGGTCCAAGAGCCGCTGAAGAGAACCCGCCAACGCCCGTTCTCCACCAGTTCCAGGATCTCGTATCCGCTGGACAGATACCCGATCTGTTCGAGGACGAGTTCAGGCACGCCGTTCCCGGTGAGATCCTGGAGTCCCGCCAATCGAAAGTTCCGCCACCCGCCGTCCCCCCCCCTGGGCTCTGAGAAGAGTTCCAGCTCCAAGACCAGATCCTCCGGACCAGCCACATCCCCCGAAGCTGGCCTCCATACCTGAAGCAGCCTCCAGGGACCACCGAAGCCCTCATCGGGAGTCGTCAACCCACCGCGACTGGGAATCACTCCCTCGTCGAGTTGGGCGGACATCTCGATGAGGAGCCTGCGCCCGAACGGCGTGTCGAGTCGGAATGCTGCCGGGGCGGAGATCGTCAGGGGTTCACCGGTGAGCGCTCGCAGTCTCTGGCTGCCCTCGGTGATCCATCGGGCGGCACCCCTGTGTTCGCTGGGGAACCGCTCGACCCCCCCATCCGGCGGGGTGGCCGGGCCATCCCAGAGCAGAATGTCGGTCAAGTCGAGCGCGCCAAGGTTCGAGTCGACCGTAAATGCAGTGGTGCCGGACCGCGAGATCCCCGTCAAATCCCGCTTGTCGTCCCAAGGGTCGAGGACACCCCTCACCGAGATCGGTCCGAGGACTGGGTCGCCGAAGTGATATGCACGAAATCCATCGCGCAGCCCATCCAAGGGGAAGCCGTGAATCGCAGGTCGCTCGTTGTAGCAGTAGTCGCTCGGGCCCGGGCCCCCTTCCCACGGCCCCCATGGATCGATCAGCCGACCTGCCTCATCGATGATGAGGACGGGTCGAGCCAGGGTGTCCAGCGTCCCGCCCCGGAAATACGGCGTCCGGCGGTAGGCGAGGAGCATCCCCGCCACGGGTAGTTCTGAAGGGGCAGGAAGCGTCCCCCACACCTCCTGATCATAAAGGGGGGCCCTTCGCGGGTCCGGAACCCGCACACCGCTATAGAACAGTTGGGCGCGCTCCCGGTACTGGCGCCCCGAAAGTCCTTCTATCGGCCAACCGGACTTGGGGTCCAGGAGCCCCCCTACCGGTCGTTCCCCCTCCGGAGGGGCACGGTCGCCGGCGAACTGGATGGCCGCATCGCGCAGCGTCACGAGGAGCTGGTCGTGCATTTCCAGGAGGAGGACGAACTCCTCCGGCGACCGCCCCGCCGCTTCCCGCAGGTCCGGCCTCAACAACTTCTCCCGCAGGGTCGCGCCCAGCGCCAGGACGCCCTTCACCTCGGTCAGGTCGTGCTGCCTCGAAAGGGCGAAGAAGAAGGCGGCTGGAAGCGCCGCCCCCACCGCCGCTCCCATCCCCCCAGCCAGGACCGCCGCCGTCCCATGCCCCATCACGAGCCCTGCGAAGGTCTCGACCCCCGACCGGGCAGCCGCCTCCATTCCCCCTCGGGTCCGGTACTCCGCCCTGAGGGCCTCGATCTCCTCCTCCAGCAAGCGATCCAGCTCCCTACGCACATTACCCACGGCCGCCGCCAGGGCCGGGTCCTGCCAGGCGGATCGGCGTTGCATCTGCTCGAACGCTTCGATCCGTGCCGCGGCACCTGCGATGAACCCGGCGTAGAGCACCAACGCCTCCAGTTCCCCCTCCGTGATCCCTCGATCCACCTCAAGGATGGTCGCCACGGCCCTGAGCGCGCCCGGGAGATGCGTCGGACGCCCCACGCCTTCGA
>SLFH01000314.1 GCA_007124345.1 Phycisphaerales bacterium
GATAAACACCGCCTGACGCACCGCCAGCGGGTGCATCCCGCCAATGCCGCTCCACTCCGAAGCACGCGTCAGATCGATGATGTAGACGCCCAGCACGCACATCAGCAGCGAAGAGATCACACACAGCCACGCAGGCGTTGCAAAACGCAAATGGCCCAGCACGGGCCTCTCAGAGCGCCCGCCGCGCACCAAACCCAGCATCCGTTGCCAGAGCGGCTCAGCCAGACGCACGGAGGTACCCCTCCTCGATCAGCGCGTGGATGATCTGGTTCGTCACCGGGCCCGAGACCCTGCCCCCGCTGCCCGCGTGCTCCATCAGCACGCTGATCGCGTACCGGGGACGCTCGTCACCCGCGTCGCCCACCAGCACCACAAACCACGAGTGGCTCCCGTCGCGAACGACGACCCGCTCGCCCGTCTCTTCGTCGGTCACCGTCTGCACCGGCGCCTGGGCCGTGCCCGTCTTGCCCCACACGCGCACGCCCGGCGCGTTGAACACCGGCTCCGTCCGGCGAACCGTCCCGTCGGCGCTGATGAACACCAGCTGGTGCCCCGTCCCCCGCGGCTGCCCCACCGCCATCTCCAAGCCACGCATCGTCTCCTCGACCACGACCGGGTCGAGCCCCAGATCGCCGACCTGTCGCGAGCCCTCCCCGAGCACCAGCGTCGGACGCAGACGCCGCCCCCCCCGCGCGATCGCCGCCATCGCCTCGGCCGCGTGCAGGGGCGTCCACGCCACCGGCCCCTGCCCGATCCCCATCAGGATCGCGTCGCCCGGCGTCGTCGCTTCTGACCGCCCCATCGGCCCCAACGCCCCGGAGTACTCAGCGCCCACGCCAAGGTCCCATGTCTCGCCCATGCCGAAGCGCCGGTAAACATCCAAAATCCCCGCCGGCCCCAGACGCTTGCCGAGTTCGTAGAAGAAGATGTTGCACGAGACCATCAGCGCCTCGGCCCCGTCCGGCGGGCCGCCGAGCTGCTCGTCGTGCGTCGATAAGTACTGGCGATAGATCCAGCAGCGCAGCCGGTCGGACCGTCCTTCCAGAAAGTGTCCGGTGCACGAGATCCGCTCGCCCGGCGTGTACACACCCCGCGCCGAAGCGCCGCACAGGATCATCGCCTTGACGATCGAGCCCGGCGGATACGCCCCGCCGATCGCACGGTTCAGCCACGGGTAATCCACCTCGTCACGGAAAACCGCGTCGGGTTCCTCACGCATCTTCTCGCGCGTGAACGAGGGCGTCGAAACCATCGCCAGGATTTCGCCCGTCTCGATCTCCATCACGACCGCCGCCCCGTTGATCGGCGTGCCCAGCGGCATCGTCTCCCGCGCCGGCCCGTGCCACGCCTGCACCTCCGCCAGCCCGAGCCCCGGATCCATCGCGGCCATGACCCGAGCCTGCAACGCGACATCGATCGTCAGCACAACATCCGCCCCCGGCGAAGGCTCGATCGCCTCGACTCTGCCCGAATCCAGCCGCCGCTGCGCATACCCCCGCAACCCCCTCAACCGGTGCTCCTGCGTCCGCTCCAACCCCGTCGCCCCAACCGACTCCCCCTCCCGATACGCCCCCCGATCCGCACCCGTCGGCGTCAACAACTCCCCATTTTCAGGGTGTTCCTCAAGGAACGCCCTGCGCGCCGCCTGATCCTCAGCAAACACCCGCGGCCGCATCCAGCCCAGCAGGTGGGTGCAGACCCCGCGCACGGTCATGGTCGCCCGGCCCTCGCCCCGGAGGGGGCCGGGGAGGGTCCGCAAATCGACATCGACGGGCATGACCTCGTGGGGGTAGGTGCGGTCGCCCGCGTCGCGGACGGACAGGCCGGGGACGGTCGGGACCTCGTCGGGCGGGCCTTGGGGGCCGGCGGGCTCTAAGCGGGTGCTCCGCTCGGCGAGGCGGATGAGCTCGAAGGCGACCCCGTCGGAGACTCTGGGGACCACGGGGTGGCCGATCGCCTGCTCGCGGATCGGCTGCTCGGCCCTGGCCCGGATCCTGCGGCGTTGGTCGTCGGTGATCGGGCGGCCCTGCTCCTCCAGCTCGGCCAGAGCCCTGGCCTCGCGGACCTCGACGAGGCGGGCGTGCATGGCGTTGACGCGGGCGACGGTCCGCTCGGCCCGGTCGTGGATCTCTTCTTCGGTGGCACCGGTCAGGGCGGCGATCTGGGCCCATGAGGCGCGTGCGTGCTCGGCGTAGACGCGCTGGAAGCGGGCCAGGACCGTCGCCTTGCGTTCTGCGGGCAGGGGGCCCCATTCGGCGGCGTAGAGGCGTTTGGCGTAGCGCTCGGCCCTGTCGCGGGCCCAGTCGCCGCTGAGGACGGGGAACTCGATCTCGACGCTATAGCCTGGGACGGCGGTGGCCAGGACGCGGCCCCGGCGGTCGAGGATCTGACCCCGGACGGTGGGCGACCAGGACTCTCTGACGAGCCAGGCCTCCGCATCGGCGGCGTGGCGTTCGTTCTCGAGGAAGGCGAGGCGTGCGGTCTGGAGCAGCATCACCCCGAACGCGCCGGCGCAGAGGACGCTCAGCAGGACGAGCCGCCGGTGAAACAGCTTGGGGAGCATGCGCCCGAGCATGTCGCCGCCTTCGCCATCAGAGGAAGATGGGCCCGTCCCGGGATGGGGCGGTCGCCACCGTCGGCATGGTACGGCGTGGGCGGGGTCGGGGGGAGGGGAAAAGTCAGTCCGCGCCCGAGTCGGCACGCTTGTCGCGAGTGAGCATGGCGTAGGCGTTGTGGCTGTGGATCGACTCGTAGTTTTCCGAGTTGATCTCGAACCAGGTGATGCGGTCCTCGTTGTCGAGGGCGACGGCGAGGTCGCGGACGATGTCCTCGACGAACTTTGGGTTCTCGAAGGCCCGCTCGGTGACCCACTTCTCGTCGGGGCGCTTCAGGACGCTGAAGACCTGAGTGGAGGCGGCCTGTTCGAGCAGAGCGGCGAGCTCCTCGATCCAGAGGTTGCCCTCGAAGCGGACGCGGGCCTCGATGCGGCATCGCTGGTTGTGGGCGCCGTACTCGGAGATCTCCTTCGAGCAGGGGCAGAGGCTTGTGGCCCATGCCGCGACGCGGAGGATCATGTCGTCGGCGCCGTTGCTGGTGCACTCGAAGCCGACCTCGAAGTCCATCAGTCCGAGCTTGCCCGAGACGGGGGCGGGCTTGTTGATGAAGTAGATAAAATCGGCCTCGAAGTGTGCCTCTTCGGCTTCGAGCTTTCGGCAGATGGCGCGGGTGATCTCGGGGATGCGCTCGGGCGTGAGGGGCTCGGAGTGGTCGTTGAGGATCTCCAGGAAGCGGGACATGTGCGTCCCCTTCTGGTAGTGCGGGAGCGCGACATACATGTTGATCTTGGCGACGGTGGTCTGCTCGCCGCCTTCGGGGGTGCGCAGACGCATCGGGTATGTGACGTCTTTGACGCCGACCTTATCGATCGCGACGCGCCGATCGTCTTCTGTGGCCTGGACATCGGGCATGACGGCGTTGGCCGCCTTGCTGCTGGGCTTGGTCTTGCTCAAAATAGTTCAGCTCCGGGGCGTAGCGTGTTGGGGTCGGCCTGCGGCACAACGCGTGGGCCGGCTGCGCCTTCGACGCGTCAACCCCCTCGGATTCGGGAGAATATTAGGTGGCTTTGGCTCGCCGTTCTTCCGGGAGCGCGCCTTGGCGGTCCATCATCGAGTGGACCCAGGCCATCCCGATCGGCACGCCGAGGAAGGCGCCGGCGAACCAGTCGGCGGGGGTCAGGCGTGCTGCGGCGAAGAGCGTGCTCGCGTCGGCGACGGCGAGTAGTTCGGGGCCGTGCGAGACCGACGCGATCACGGGAGCCGCGACGGCGGCGATGAGAAAGCCGAAGAAGTAGCTGAGGGGGTGGATCTCGTCCTTGACCATCGCGCCGGCGAGCCTCCCAGCGGCTGCGCCGAAGATGCCCGCGAAGATGGCGGCCATGACCGTCTGCCCCTTCATGGCGTTGACGGCGATGGTCCAGCCGACGACGAGGGCGATGACCGCCGTCACGGCTGTCGCGAGGACGGCTTGGAGCGAGACGAGCTTCAGGAGCGGGAACCGGTCGCCTCCGAAGAGGTATTGCTCGCGTTCGTGTTCGTTTCTGGGGACGGCGATGGCGACGATGACGCCGGCTGTCAGGATCGCCAGCAGCCCAAAGAGAGCGCCCTCGATCGCGAGGGTGGTCATGGGCGTGGGAGAGTCGCTGGCGCGGAGCAGGTGGTCGACGCGTCCGGACCGCCACGCGGCCCAAGCGAGCACGAACCCGGCCGAGCTCAGGCCGGTTCGGGGCCCGAAGAGCCTTGAGCCCCCTACGCCTGCGACGAGTGCCAGCGCGGCGCATCCGAGGGCGGCGAGGACTCCGGCGGAGATCGACCCGGTGACGAGGAAGGTCGCGTCTGCGCCGCCGTCGGCGCGGGTAAGTGAGGCGGTGATCGCACCAGCGAGGGGCCCGATGACGAGGATCGCGATCGCGAGCCACGACCATCGGGCGATGTTTCGGAGGTGTGTGGGTTGGGGGTCTGCCATGCGGCTGCGTCCGGGGCGATCTTCGTGCGTTGGCTCCGCACGGGCAGTCAGCGTAGGAGCGCCAGCAGGCGTGCGATGCGGTCGTCGATGGGCGGGTGGGAGCAGAAGGCGGAGCTCTTGCGCTGTCCGGAGCTGCGCATCTTCTTGAGCGGGTTGACGATGTACATGTGGGCGGTGCCCCTGTTGGCGGTCTCTTTCTGCGGGGCGTTGTCGCAGGCGAGGGTGGAGAGGGCCGAGGCGAGGCCCTGGGGGTTTCTGGTCAGTTCGACGGCGCCGGCGTCGGCGAGGTACTCGCGCTGGCGGCTGTAGGCCATCTGGAGCAGGCGGGCGATGATCGGGGAGAGGACGGCGAGGATGATGGCGATGACAAAGATGATGGCGATGGCTGCGCCGCCCCCGCGTCCGCCGCCGCCTCCTCCGCCCCCGCGCGTCGAGACACGAGCGCCGGCGCGGTGGCCTGCCCCGCTGTAGAACATGGTGCGGAGGAAGCCGTCGGAGACGATGACGATGAGGCCGACCATGGTGGCCATGAGCATGCTGAAACGGATGTCGTAGTGTCGGATGTGGGCGAGCTCGTGGGCCATGACGCCCTGGAGTTCGTCGCGCGTGAGCTTTGCGCGGAGGCCCCGTGTGATGGCGACGACGCCGTGCTCGGGGTCGCGTCCTGTTGCGAAGGCGTTGAGCGAGTCGTCGTCGATGATGTAGATCTTGGGCATGGGGAGCCCGCCTGCGATGGCCATCTCTTCGCAGACATTGAAGAGGACGGGGTCGTCGTCCTTGGTGATGCGCCGGGCGTGTGTCATGCGGAGGATGGCGTTGGCGCCGCCGTAGAAACTCCAGACGGATGCCCCGCCCCCGACGAGGAGTCCGACGAGCCCGCCGATGAGCATCGCGGGGAGGATGGGCGCGATCGAGCCGAAGAAGCTCGGGCCTCCGGTGGCGGTGTCGAACTTGGGATCTGCCGGCCTGTGGGCGGCGCCGGTCATGTAGCTGTGCGCGTAGTCGCCGGCGTGGCCGAAGACGACGCTGACGATTACGCCGATGACGGTGGCGACGACC
>SLFH01000295.1 GCA_007124345.1 Phycisphaerales bacterium
GTCCGCCATCCGTCAGCGGTCTGGCGCCACTTGGCCGCAAACGGCCTGAATCGCGGCGGGTCGTTCCACGCGACGCGCCTGACCGGGAACGGATCGTCACCGCTCGCCGCGACTTCCGCCAACCGCTCTGCCGCGTCCGGCGCGAACGGGTCGAACGGTGTCATGGTCAGGGCTGGTTCGTCGCGCATCGTGTCCCTCGCGGCCTTCTGCCGCGGGCATGGTAACGAATCGCGCATGAAAAAACCGGCCGGGAAGCCCCGGCCGGTTCTTGAACTTGTCATCGGCTCCCTTACTCGAAGCGTGGGCGGAACTCTTCGTCGCGCTGGCGCGGGGCGGCCGCGGGGGGGGCGAACTGCTGCGACAGGTCGCCGAAGACCTTGACCACATCGGTCGGCACGAACAGGCGTCCGTGCATCCCGTTGTCGCCCATGCTCGCACCCATCGAGATCGGGGCGAGGTCGGCCGGGACATTCATCTGCGGCGCCCCGGCGCCCGCCATCGCCATCAGCCCGCCCACCTGCTGCAGCACCGGGCCGAGCGAGAGGTGGAGCACGAAGTCGGGGTTGGCGGGCAGGCGTTCGTGGGCGGCGAGGATCTGCGCGTTGCGGTGCAGGCCGATCTCGGCGTTCCGCTCGGCCTCGATCACCTGGCGGACGAGGGAGGTGTTGCGGCTGAAGGTGGTGATGACGCCCTTGTCGGTCGCGGCGTAGTACCCGCTGGGCCCGCCGGCGGCGCCGAAGACCATCATCATCGCCATGCCCGCCTGCTGCGCGCCCGGCTCGGCCGGGTCGAACTGCATCTGCATGCCCCACTCGTCGAGGCGGACGCCCTCGATCTCCGCGGCCCCCTCCCGGAACTGCGTGCGGTAGGTGATGCCCTCGGCCTCCATCCCGTCCATCTCGAGGGTGTACCGCTTGCCGGCCTCGAGCAGCTTGGCCGGGTTGGCCGAGCGCTGGTACTGCACCATGTTGGTGAACATCCCGCCCATCAGCAGCGAGGGCGTGTTGCCCATCACGAAGGCGAACCCGTCGCTGTGCTCCATCATGTCGCCCATGCTCGGGCCGAGGCCCTGGCCGGGGTTCATCGCCGAGGCGAGCTCGGTCATCTTGCCGAAGATCTCCTTGATCCTCGGCGAGGAGGTGTCCATCGCCATCGCGAGGATGATCTGGGAGTCCGGCAGCGAGCCGAACAAGTCGACCGCACCGCCAGAGCCGACCATGTACGAGGCGGTGGGGCTCCCCTCATCAAAGTCGGCGGCGAAGTCCATGCTGATCCCCTGCCCGCCGATCGACATCCCGTAGGCCGCCGTCCGCCCGTCGCGGATCAACGCCGTGGACACAGTCTCGACGAAGCCGAGCACCTCGCGCATCGCCGGCTGCTCTTCGCCGAACATCGCGGCCATGTCGTCCAGCCCGGTGCGGAACTCGTTGAGCCCCTGCTCGATCGACGGGCCGACCCGCTCGATCGAGACCGAGAAGAAGACATCGGAGCTCTCGGCCAGACGGATCGTGTTGGCGCCCATCGAGTTGCGGTGCGACCGGAGCTGGCCCTCGGACGCACGCTCAACGATCCACGCCTCCGGGCCCATCGCGGCAAAGCCGCCGCCCAGGTCCCGCGTGTAGACGATCTCGCCCATGATGCGGACCATGGTCGGTCCGTCGGCGGCCGCGTCGGCCCCGAAGGAGCCGACGAACGCGCCGAAGTCGGTGACGGGGACGATCAGAAGGGTGGCGGCGTCGTCGTCGGTCCAGTTGATCTCACCGTCCTCGCCCGGGAGGATGCCGACCGCCGCCGAGCCGTTGCGGTTCATGCCCGGGGCGTCGATGAAGCCTGCGACCTGGCGGAGGGGCCCGTCGGCCGCCTCGCCCGCGCCGACCGCGTCCATCATCGAACGGGCCCGGTCAAAGAAGCCCCCGATATCCGAAGAGCCTCCGACCATGATCGCGTCGGCGGGGATCCGGTCGATCGCCGAGGGGAGCGAGGCGAGCGCCCCGGCCGAACCGTGGATCGCGAGGGCGATAAGCCCGGTGGTGAACGACGCTCTTGTCAGTGTCCGCATGGCTGGAACCCTCTGCTGATCGGGTGGTTTTAGGGTGCAATTCTCTCTGCTCGGCCCGGGATCGTCCCCCGGAGCGCGGGTCTTCAGACCTGTCGATTCGGAACCGCCCGCGTGCGATTTCACCGACCCGCCGCCCAAAGTCCGGTTCGCAGGGCGATGTTTGGGGGCGGGGCCCGGACAGACGCTCGGAATCAGCCCTTCGCCGAGACCTTGCCCGGGCGGCCCCGGTCGTCTTCATCTTCGTCGGGCGCCTCCTCGGCGTCTTCGTCTTCTTCCCACTCCTCATCGTCTTCGTCCTCGTCTTCTTCCCACTCATCGTCTTCGCCCTCTTCGCCTTCCTCCCAGTCTTCCTCGTCTTCACCTTCCTCGTCTTCGTCTTCGGCGTCTTCCTCGGCGTCCTCATCTTCCTCGGTGTCTTCGTCTTCTTCGGAGTCTTCGATCTCCTCCTCGGCGTCCTCGTCCCACTCCTCTTCGTCTTCGCCCTCGGCTTCCTCGTCCTCTTCTTCGTCCGACGACTCGTCGTCGTCCCACGGGGCATCGTCATCGCCCGTGCCCTCGGCGGCGGTCGCGACGGTCGCGGGCTCGGGGAAGAGCTCGCCCTGGGCGGGCGGGCGTCCGGCGGCTTCCTGAGCCGCGAGCTCCTTGATCGCCTCCCACTCGGCCTCGGTGATCATCACGTCGCGCGCGACCGAGCCCTTGTGCTCGGAGATGATCCCCGCGATGCCCATCAGGTCGATCAGGCGGCTCGCCCTCGTGTACCCGATCGCAAGGCGGCGCTGCAAGAGGCTCACCGACCCGCGTTTGGTCTCCAGCACGATCTCGACGGCGCGGTCGAAGAGCGGGTCTTCCTGGGCCGCCGCGAGGCTCGCA
Source organism: Phycisphaerales bacterium (assembly GCA_007124345.1). Lineage (GTDB taxonomy): Bacteria > Planctomycetota > Phycisphaerae > Phycisphaerales > UBA1924 > SLFH01. Next base: position 2,930 of record SLFH01000295.1, read on the forward strand.
GAGGAGTTGTTCTCGCTCTCGTACAGGCGTTCGTCGTCGGGGTCGGCGCCCGAGCGCAGCTGCATGAGCTGGCGCTCGAAGGTGGGGGCGGCGACCTCGCGCATGAAGCGCACCACCCGCCGGATCTCCTTGTCGTCCACCAGCGTGCCCTGGCTCCGCACCAGCTTGTGCGAGCGGGGCGAGAGCAAGAGCATGTCGCCCTGCCCGAGCAACAACTCCCCGCCCTTCTGGTCGAGCACGATCCGAGAGTCCATGCCGCTGGCGACCTTGAAGGTCACGCGGCAGGGCATGTTGCTCTTGATCAGGCCCGTCACCACATTCGCCTGCGGACGCTGCGTCGCCAAAATCAGGTGGATGCCCACCGCACGCGCCTTCTGCGCGATGCGGATGATCGAGCCCTCGACCTCCTTGTTGGTCATCATCAGGTCGGCGAGCTCGTCGATGATGAAGACCATGTAGGGCAGGCGACGCGGGATCCGCGCCTCCTCCTCGGGCGTCTGCGGGTCGAACGCTTCCTTGAGCTCCTCCCAGGGCATGTCGTTGTACCCGGCGATGTCGCGGCAGCCCGCCTCGGCGAGCAGCTCGTACCGCTCGTCCATCTTCTTGACGGCCCACTCCAGGATCGCCGCGGCCTTGGACATCTCCGTCACCACCGGGCACATCAGGTGCGGGATGTCCTTGAACTGGCTCATCTCGACCATCTTCGGGTCGACCAGTACCAGCTTCAGCTCGTTGGGCTTCTTCGTGTAGAGGAAGCTCATGATGATCGTGTTCATGCACACGCTCTTGCCCGAGCCGGTCGTGCCGGCAATAAGCATGTGCGGCATCTTCGTCAGGTCCTCGATCAGAGGCTCGCCCGACGCGTCCTTGCCCAAAAACATCGGGAGCTTCATGTCACCGAACCACTCGCGGTTGGACATCAGCTCCTTGAGGCGCACCTTCTCCTTGGTCGGGTTGGGCACCTCGATGCCGACCGTGTCGCGCCCGACCATGTTCGAGACGATGCGGATGTTCACCGCCTTGAGCGAACGGGCGATGTCCTGGCTGACCGTCTGCAGCGAGTTGACCCGCGTCCCGGGCGCCAGGCGGATGTGGTAGAGCGTGATCACAGGCCCGGACTCGATGCCGACCACCTCGCCGTTGATCCGGTACTCCGTCAGCGCCGCCTCCAGCGCCTCGGCCTGCTCGCGCACGAGCCCTTCGAGTTTCTCTGAGAAGTTCTCCTCTGGCTCGGCGAGCAGGTCCATCCCCGGGAACTGGTACCCCTCCAGCTCGGCGACATTCTGCAGGTCTTCCAGGTCCGAGTCGGTTGCGGTCTTGCGGTCCTTGGCCGCAAAGCGCACCGGCAGCCTGGAGATCTTTTCGCGCAAGGCGTCCTGGTCGAAGACCTGCGGCGCGCCCGGCAGATCGTCCTCATCGTCCTCGTAGTCGTCGGCGCCGACCGCCTCGACGGCGACCTCGGGCTCCATGTCGACGCGGTCGGTCCCGCCAAGGCCCCCGTCCTCCTCGTCGAGGACCGGCTCGGCCTTCTTGCGCTTGCGTTCGGCCCGCTTGCTTTCCTTCTTCGCGGCGGCCTTGTGCTTCTTGGGCTTGGCCTCGATCACGGGCTCGGACCGCTTGGTCGGGCGCTGGATCCGTTCGTCGTCTTCGAGATCGTCCACGCGCACCAGCGCGGGCTTGGGCCTGGGGCGGACGGCGCTCGCTGCCTTGGCGGTCAGCGACGCCGCGGCGGTCCAGGTGATCCGCGCGCCCTTGACGGTCCCGCTCGCCGCGGGGCCGAATCGATGGGCCATCCACCTCGCCCCGGCCTCGATCGGCTCGTTGCACGCCGCCAAGAGGCCGACGAGCAGCCCGCCGGTCAGGAAGACCATGCTCCCAAGCACGCTGAAGAGCGAGGCGAGCCACGCGGCGATCCGATCGCCCAAGACGCCCCCCGCCAGCCCGGGCATCGGGCTGACGCCCGCCATTACCAGCGCGTTGATCCCCGCCAGCGACGCGACCGCCAGGGCCAGACCGACTGAGCGGATCACGAGTTGGTCGACCCGCTTGCGGGCCAGCACGAGGATGACCGCCGCCCCCGCCCCGATCAGCAGCACCCAGGCGGTGTAGCCGAAGGCGTGGTAGAGCCAGTGGGCGATGTGGGCCCCGACCAGCCCGCAGGGATTGGCGGCCTCCTGGTTGGGCGGGTCGACGATGAAGGTGGGGCGGTCGGCCGGGTGGTAGCCCGCCAGCGAGACCACCACCAACGCCCAGAGCGTCCCCAGCGTGATCCAGCCCGCCCAGGCCAGAACGGGGCGCTTGGCGGGACGATCGCTTGCCTTTGCTCGTGCTCTTGCGGCCATCCGTGTTCCAGGTCGAATTGCAGCGCAGGTTCTGCGCGTGACAGTGCGGGCGCGATCCGTCGCGCTCGGCCCGATCGTAGCGGGAGCCCGCCCCCGCCCGCGCTGTAAAGAGCGCAGTCACTCACCATCGGCGCGCGCCGGGCGCTCCTCTGCACTCGTCGTGCCGTTCGCTCCCCCGGCGCGAGCGAGGGCGCGGGTGGCTGGGAGCCGGGCGCAGGGGCGGTTTCGGCCTGCGGCCGAGGCTCAGGATTGATGGTTCCGAATCTCGAC
>SLFH01000363.1 GCA_007124345.1 Phycisphaerales bacterium
CAACCCCGCCCTGAAGGGGCGGAGGAAGTCTCGTGATCGGGCGCGCGGAACGAGGACCACTGAACGGACAAGCATCCTCCGCCCCTTCAGGGCGGAATCTTTTTCGGAGCCGCGTTCCACGGGTTCCGGCGTGCTGCGCACACCTCCACCCGTGGCTACAGCCCTGCGCCCCTCCGGGGCTTCGACGCCTCCCCGTGCAGCCGATCTCGGCTGAAGTCCAGCGGCGCAAACCACTCGCTCCGGTGCTCACAATCGACCTCCACACTTCACTAACAGCTCAGCACACAGACCGCGTGAGGCTACGCCGCAAACGTTCGAAACAAGAGTAAGTCTCTACCGCAGCTTGATCGTCGCCAGCGCAAACACGATCAGCACGATCGAGAGAATCCACGCCCGAGTCACCACCTGCTGCTCCTGCCACCCTCCCAGGTGGAAGTGGTGGTGGATCGGAGCGCAGCGGAAAATCCGCTTGCCACCCGTCTTCCTGAAATAGCTCACCTGCAGCATCACCGAGCCGATCTCGATCAGGAAGACCCCGCACATCAGCAGCACGACGATCTCCTGCCGCAGCACGATCGCCATGTACCCGATCAGCCCGCCCAGGCACAGCGAACCCGTGTCCCCCATAAACACTTTCGCCGGCGCGCAGTTCCACCACAAAAACCCAAGGCACGCCCCCGCCATCGCCCCCGCGATCACCCCGATCTCCTCCGCCGAAGGAATATGCGGCACAAGCAGCCGCTTCGCCGTCACCTCCGACCCCGCGATCAGCGCCAGCACCAAAAGCCCCAGCGCCACCGCCGCGGAAATCCCCGTCGCCAGCCCGTCCATCCCGTCGGTGATGTTCACCGCGTTGGAGATCCCCGCGATCATCAGCACGCTGATCAGCACGAACACAATCGCCGGCAGGATCACCACCCCGGGCGCAAGCTCCCCCGCCTCATAAGTCTTCTGGAACGGCAGGTTCAGCACCCGGATCAGTGCGATCTCGTCGGTCCGCTGCGACAGGAACCACCCGATGATCAGCCCCACCCCGAGCTGGAAGACCAGCTTCTCCCACGCGTACAACCCCTGGCGCCCGGCGCCTCGCCTCGCCGCCGTCAGCTTCAGCCAGTCGTCGAACCCCCCGAGCACAGCCATCCAAAACAGGACCAGCAGCCCGGCCATCACCACAAACCGCGTCAGATCCGCCAGCAGAAAGACGCTCAGGAAGATCGACCCGGCGATCAGCACCCCGCCCATCGTCGGCGTGTTCTTCTTGCTCGCGGTGTGCTGACGCAGCGCCTCGGCGTCGGAGAGCCCCGAGTCGCCCACCTTCAGGCGCATCAGAAACCGGATCACCCGGGGCCCGACAAACAGCACGATCAGGAACGAGAGCGTCGCGGCCGCGAGCGCCCGGAACTCGATCTGGTCGAGCACCTGCACATACCGGTACAGCCCGCGCTCGTCCAGCCAGTCGCGCGAGTTGTCCAGCAGGATGTACAGCATCCGAGCCCCGCCTGCGAATTCCGCCGCCGCATCCGTGCGCCGACCGGCCGAGTCTATCGCCTTCCCGTCCGGCCCGACCCCCCGCATCTGGAGCCGCGCCCCTGCCCACAGCCCATCCCCAGCCCGCCCCCAATCGGGGCAGGCGCCCTCACCCCGCCCCGATCGACTCGGCTCTCGACTCCAGACATTTCGCCACCCGCTCCAGCTCCAGGCCCCTCGACCCCTTCAGCAGCACAAGCCCCGAGTCCGCCACCGCCTCGGCCGCACGCCGGACCTCCGCACCGCCCCGACCGGGCAGCACCACCAGTTCGCCCGCAAACGGGCCCCGTCCGACCGCCGCCGCAGCCTCCGCCATTGCCGGCCCGATCAGCACAAGCACCCCGAGGCCGATCACGCGGAGCGCCCGCTCGACCACCTCGCGGTGCATCGCCGGCCCCTCGGGCCCAAGTTCCAGCATGTCGCCCAGCACCGCCGCCTTCGGTCCCGAGAAAGCCTCCGTCGAGTCGAGCACCTCGATCGCCGACAGCATCGAGTCCGGGTTCGCGTTGTACGCGTCGTTGATCAGCCGCAGCCGCCCGATGCGTTGCGGCTGAAGCCGCATCTTCTCCGGCCGCACCCGGGCAAGCCCCTCGCGGATCTTGTCGTCATCGAGGCCAAGCTCGCGGGCGATCAGCACCGCCGCCGCCCCGTTGATCGCGTTGTGCGCCCCCAAGAGCGGGACCTCGAACCGCTCGCCATCGAGCTCAAACGACACACCCTCCGCCTGCGCACGGACCCCGGCGATCCTGTGCTCCGCGTCTTCGGCCAGCCCGAACAAGCGCACGCGCGCGTCGCCCGCAAGCTCCGCGCGGAGCTCGGGGCTGTCGGCGGTCGCAAACAGCACGCCCCGGTCGCTGAGCCCGGCCCGCCCGCACAGCCCGGCCCGGATCGACCCCTTCTCCGCCGCGACACCCGCAACCGACCCGAGCCCTTCCAGGTGCGCCCGTCCGATCTTGGTGATGCACGCGATCTCGGGTCGCGCAAGCTCCGACAGCTCGGCGATCTCGCCCGGCGCGTTCGTCCCGACCTCGCAGACCAGGTACTCGGCGCCCCGCGGGCAGTTCAGCAGCGTCATCGAGACGCCCATCAGGTTGTTGTGGCTCTTGGCCGAGCACGAACCCCGCAGCACCGTGCCCAGCGCCGCGTCCAGCAGGCGGCACGCCGTCGTCTTGCCCGCAGAGCCCGTCACCGCGATCAGCGGCGTCCCCTCAAGCTCCCCCCGCCACGCTCGCGCCATCGCGACCAACGCGTCCAGCGTCTTGTTCACCAGCAGCGTCGGCGTCCCCAACGGCTCGACCTCGCGATCCACCACCGCCAACGCAGCGCCCGCCTCGGCCGCCTGCGGCAGGTACCGGTGCCCGTCCGTCGTCGCCCCCGTGAACGCAAAGAACGCGTCGCCCGGCCCGACCTCGCGCGTGTCGATCTTCGCCCCGCGGATCGAAAGGTCCCCGGCCGGCCCGCACTCGGGCGCGAGTAGCCAGCGGCCGCCGGTCAGCGAGACGATCCGATCGGGTGTCCAGAAGGGTGTGTTCACGGCGATGGGGCCTGTCCTGAGACGCCGCCGGGCCGGGGCGACATCGCGCCCGGTCTCACGGTGATCTCTGGATCGGCTCGGAGGCGTCGCAGCGCTTCAAACGCGTGCGCACGATCGTCGAAGGCGATGCGCTGCTCGTCCCCGTCCTCGCCGCGGAGGATCTGGTAGTCCTCGTGCCCCTTGCCCGCGATCAGCACCACATCGTCGGGCCCAGCCTCGCCGATGGCCGCCGCGATCGCCTCGGCCCGGTCGAGCACCACGCGCATGCGCGATCGCTCGCCATCGGGCACGCCCCCGTACACCTCGCCCGCGATCGACGCGGGATCTTCCGTCCTCGGGTTATCGCTGGTGATGATCGGGACATCCGCCAGCCTCGCCCCGATCTCGCCCATCATCGGCCGCTTGGAGCGGTCGCGGTCGCCCCCGCACCCGAAGACGGCGATCAACTTTCCACGGCAGACCGGGCGCAGCGTCGCCAGCACACGCTCCAGCGCGTCGGGCGTGTGCGCGTAGTCGACGAAGACCGCCGGCGTCCCGTCGGCAACCCGCTCAAGCCTGCCCGGCGGGGCGGTCGCCCGCTCCAGCGCCCGCGTCAGGTCGCTCGGGGTCGCTCCGGCCGCGTACGCCGCCGCGAACGCCTGGAGCACATTCATCGCGTTGTGGTCGCCGATCAGCCCCACCCGCGCGTGCGTCACGCCCCAGGGCCCCTGCATCCGCAGCCGCATCCCCAGCGGCGACCGCGACGCGATCTTCACGTGGATCCCCCAGTCCCGACGCAGGCTCATCTGCCACACGCGGCATTCTGCCGGCGCCGCGACCTGCGGCATGTACGGATCGTCCGCGTTCACCACCGCCACGCCATCACCCGGCAGCATCGCAAACAGCCTCGACTTCGCCTCCGCGTAGCGCGGCATCGTCCCGTGCTCGTCTAGGTGCTCCGACGTCAGATTCGTAAACAGGCCCACCCCGAAACGCAGCCCGCTCACCCGGTCCTGCGTCAGCGCGTGGCTGGAGACCTCGATCGCCGCGGCGCGGCAGCCCGAACGCACCATCGTCGCCAGCGTCCGGCTCATCTCGATAGACGGCGGGGTCGTCAGCGTCGCCGGGCGAACCCCGAGGCCGTCGTCGATCTCGATCGTCCCCACCATCCCGCACTTGCGCCCCGCCCCGCTCAGCAGGCTGCGGCAGAGGTGCACGACCGTGCTCTTGCCGTTGGTCCCCGTCACCCCGATCAGCGTCAATCGGGAGGAAGGCTCACCGAAAAACCGCTCCGCGGTGATCGCGCACAACCGGGGCAACTCCTCGGTCAGCACGCAAGGAACTTCGATTGTTGAGGCGATCTCCGGGTCGTCGGTCATCACCGCCGCCGCCCCGCGCTCAATCGCGTCCAGTACAAAGTTCCGCCCGTCGAACCGCCGGCCCCGCCGGGCGACAAACAGCCAGCCCGGCCCGACCTTGCGGCTGTCTTCTGCGATCTCCGAGATCGGTGTCGACAGATCTCCGCGCAGCCCGAACTTCGGCGCCGTCCCTCCTGACTCAGGCAGGAACGAGCCGAGCGGGCGGGGAGGGGTTACGGGCGAGTCGGGCATCTGGTGCGTCCGGGGTGCTCGATATTGAGCATACCAGCCGGAGCAGCAGCCCGCGTCAGGGGAGGAGGAGCATGGCGTCGCCGTAGGAGTAGAAGCGGTACCGCTCGGCGACCGCCAGTTTGTACAGGCTTCTGAGGTCTGAGGCCCCCCCAGGAAGCAGAGAGGCGACCATCGCCATCAGCGTCGATCGCGGCAGGTGGAAGTTGGTCAGCAGACCGTGCGCCCAACGCCAATCGTGCCCGGGCGTGATCAGGATCTCGGTCTCGAGCCAGTCGGGGTCGCGGTCGAGCCTCGCGAACGATTCGAGCGTGCGAGCGCTGGTCGTGCCTACAGGGATCACCCGACCCGGCGTCCGCCCGGCCATCCTCGCCTCGATCCGCTGACGCAGGCCGGGGGTCAGGGCGCAGCGCTCGCTGTGCATCTGATGGGCCTCGACGGTCTCGGTCTCGACGGGCTTGAAGGTGCCGGTGCCGACATGCAGCACGACCTCGCCCCGCTCGACCCCGCGCTCGTCGAGGCGGCCCAGCAGGTCGGGGGTGAAGTGCAGACCGGCGGTGGGGGCGGCGACCGAGCCCGCCTCGGCGGCGTAGACCGTCTGGTAGGCGGCGCGGTCCTGCTCGTCTGCGATGTCCAGCCCCATCCGTTTGCGGGCCGCGACGATGTAGGGGGGCAGGGGGGTGAAGCCGAGTTCGGCCAGGGCTTGGCAAGCGTCGGCGGGTTCGCCCGTCCGCCCCTCGACCTTGGCGAGCCACGCTCCCGGCTCTCGATCCCCGACCCGGCGCAGCAAGGTCAGGCGGATCGGGCCGGGCTCGGCGTCGCGCCCGAGCAGGCGGATGACGGCACCCTCGCTCTTTCGGCGCGCCTTGACCATCA